>NZ_JACOQH010000004.1:0-260900 GCF_014297335.1 Roseburia yibonii | reverse complement strand
CCCTTCCCTAGAGGAAGTAAGACCCCTGAGAGAGTATCAGGTAGATAGGGCAGAGGTGGAAGTGCGGCAACGCATGGAGCTGACTGTTACTAATCGGTCGAGGGCTTGACCAAGAAACACTTGGCGAAAGCTGAGTGAAAGGATGATTGAGGTTAGTGTTTCTGGTCGTTCGATGGACGAAGGACATCGGACTTCCGAAAGAAGGTTGAACGTTTTTCAAGGTCTGTGTGAAATTTTGAATGTACATCGAGGCCGGGGTGTGGCTCAGCTTGGCTAGAGCGCCTGGTTAGGGATCAGGAGGTCGCAGGTTCAAATCCCGTCACCCCGATTACAGATTATGGCGAGATAGCTCAGTTGGCTAGAGCATACGGTTCATACCCGTAGTGTCGAGGGTTCAAATCCCCCTCTCGCTACTATAGTAAGGATAAAGACGCATGTCTTTATCCTTTTTTTGTAATGGCGACGAGGAAAATGGATACCGTGCTTGCACAGGCATCCATTTGACGACCGCTGATCAGAGACGGGATGCGCTTCGTGTATCCCGTCTCTGTAATGGTAGAATGGTAGTTGAGGAAAATGGATACGATTTATTGCGCGGGAATCCGGGATAGAACCTTGCAGGAAGACAAAAGATGTGATAAAATAAGCGCTGTATTGTATCTCGATTACGAGAATAATAACAGGAGGAAAATTGAATATGAGAAATCAGAAAACCTATGAAATGGTGCTGACAGCGTTGTTTGCAGCAATCATTGTGATCATGGCGTTTACGCCGTTCGGTTACATACCGCTCGGAGTGATCAACGCGACGATTATCCACATCCCGGTTATTTTGGGCGCATTGTTTTTAGGACCGAAGATTGGGGCATCACTGGGCTTCATTTTTGGACTGACCAGTATGTTAAAAGCAACATTTATCGGAGGAACGGTTTCATCCTTCGTATTTTCACCGGTTCTTGCGGCAGGAATCGAAGGTGGAGCAGGAGCAGTAAAGAGTGTGCTGATCTGCTTTGTACCGAGAATCTTAGTCGGAGTTGTTCCGTACTATGTATTCCGCCTGATTCGTAAGTGCATCAAAAAGGGATCAAGATCTATCGGATTTGCAGTTGCGGGAGTGAGCGGCGCATTAACCAACACG
Organism: Roseburia yibonii; assembly: GCF_014297335.1. Classification (NCBI taxonomy): domain Bacteria; kingdom Bacillati; phylum Bacillota; class Clostridia; order Lachnospirales; family Lachnospiraceae; genus Roseburia; species Roseburia yibonii. The sequence continues at coordinate 259,762 of NZ_JACOQH010000004.1, read as the reverse complement.
ATCCTTGTCATGGGTGGTATTTATCTGCTGTTTAAGGACAGCTATGCAGAGGCGATCGGCATATCTGCAAAGGCGGTACTTGGAATTGTTATGGGAATCGTAGGAACGAACGGTATCCCGGAAGCACTGGTTGCCGGTGTGATCACAGTGGCGATCGGAGAGGTACTTTATAAGATCAGACCGATCCCAATGACTGAAAAAGCCGGAGCAAATAATTAGAATATTAGAAAGTGTAATGTAATATAAATAGGAAATCAAGTAGACGAGACAGAATACAATGAAGATCCCGCAGGAATCCCCTGCGGGGCTTTCTCTAGTAGATTAAAGTGAGGAAAATTATGATTCTTGCGGTTGATATTGGAAATACCAACATAGTGATCGGATGTATTGACGATCAGAAAACATATTTTGTAGAACAGGCAGCGACAGATATAGCAAAAACAGACTTGGAATACGCCGTAGAGTTCAAAACAGTACTGGAACTTTACGGGATTGATATGAAAGAGATCCAGGGCGCCATCATATCTTCAGTGGTGCCGCCGCTGGTTAATGTGATAAAACGTGCAGTTGCAAAGATTGTACATGTAAAACAGCTGGTAGTCGGACCGGGGGTCAAGACCGGATTAAACATCTGTATGGATAATCCGGGGCAGGTCGGCAGTGATCTGGTCGTACACGCAGTGGCAGGAATCCGGGATTATGGCGCACCACTGATCGTGATCGATCTTGGAACAGCGACGACGATCAGTGTGATCGATGAGAAGAAAAATTATATCGGAGGAATGATATTCCCGGGAGTGAAGGTATCACTGGAGTCGCTGGTAAAACAGACTTCACAGCTTCCGCGTATCAGCCTGGAAGCACCGAAGCGTACGATCGGGAAAAATACGATCGAATGCATGAAAAGCGGGATCGTTTATGGGCAGGCGTCCTGTCTGGACGGAATGATCGACCGGGTGGTGGAGGAGATCGGAGTTTTACCAACGATCGTTGCGACGGGAGATTCGGCAGGCGTGATCGTACCACACTGTAAACATACGGTGCTTGTGGATGATGAACTCGCACTGAAGGGACTTAAAATTATTTACGATAAAAATAATGTAGAAGAAAATACGCACAGACAGAAGGGTGGTTGCTCATGTTAGAAGGAAAACACATTGTGCTTGGAGTAACAGGGAGTATTGCGGCATATAAGATCGCAAATCTTGCAAGTATGTTAGTAAAGGCAAAAGCGGATGTTACGGTGATCATGACAAAAAACGCGACGAACTTTATCAATCCGATCACTTTTGAGACGCTGACCGGGCATAAATGTCTGGTAGATACGTTTGACCGGAATTTTCAGTACAGCGTAGAACATGTATCACTCGCAAAGCAGACCGATGTGTTTCTGATCGCGCCGGCATCTGCAAATGTGATCGCGAAAGCGGCAAACGGGATCGCGGACGATATGCTTACGACGACGCTTCTTGCCGCGAAATGTCCGAAGATCGTTTCACCGGCAATGAATACCAATATGTATGAAAATCCGATCGTACAGGACAATATAAAGAAACTGGAACATTACGGAATGGAAGTGATCACACCGGCAAGCGGTCATCTGGCATGCGGGGATGATGGAGCCGGGAAAATGCCGGAACCGGAGATCCTTTTTTCCTATATCGAAAAAGCACTTTATCCGAAGGATCTTTGCGGAAAGAACGTGCTTGTGACTGCGGGACCGACGCAGGAAAAAATGGATCCGGTGCGCTATATCAGCAATCATTCGACCGGAAAAATGGGATACGCGCTGGCATCGGTGTGCGCCATGCGCGGAGCGAAGGTGACGCTCGTTTCCGGAAAAACAGCGCTTGCGCATCCGCTTTTTGTAGATACCGTGGATGTCGTTTCGGCGAAAGATATGTATGAAGCGGTAACAGAGCGCTTTGCAGGGCAGGATATCATCATAAAGGCGGCTGCGGTCGCGGATTACCGGCCGAAAGAAGTTGCGCAGGAAAAGATAAAAAAGAAAGACGGAGCGCTCTCGGTTGAGATGGAGCGCACGGATGATATTCTGGCATACCTCGGAGCACATAAAAGACCGGATCAGTATATCTGTGGATTTTCGATGGAAACGGAGCATATGTTAGAAAATTCAAGGGCAAAGCTGGAACGGAAAAAAATCGATATGATCGCGGCGAACAACTTAAAACAGGATGGAGCCGGATTTGGTACAGATACCAACATTGTGACACTGATCACAAAAAACAGTGAGGAGGAACTTCCAAAGCTCAGCAAGCAGGATACGGCAAACCGCATCGTGGATGAGATCATACGGCGGATGAAATAAGAAAATATTAAGAAGCATGTAATTGCAACCGTATATAAAGTATGCTATGTTAAGTAGGTATTTTGGAGGAAAATGTATGGAAAAGAGAAAATTGCGGATGAGGATCGTAGAAGCAACAGTTGCTGTTCTTGTCATAGCGGGAATTATTTTTTGCATACAATCAGACAGCAGATCCGTGGCAGAGGTAAAAGATACCTATGTGATGGCAGTCCCATCCGGAGAACGTAGCAGTACGACCTATCTGTTTCATTTCAATGTAGAAAGAAAAACGTATTCCGAGGAAGCGCAGACTGCGGATATGGATCCGATCGTGCTTAGTTCCGGTTCGTATACCTGTATGGAAAAAGACGGAGCAGGGATTCTTACAGCCCGGGCGGACAGTGGAGAAGAACAAAAGTACCTGCTGGATGGAAAATATCTGATCGGACAGAGCTGTTTTTATAAAGGAATGATTCCGGATACGGATACGTTTGAAGCTGTCTGCACATACACGGAGGATACCGGTCTTTACCATAAGATCATGTTTCATGAAGACGGAACCTACGACGAAAAAGTGGGAAGCGCCGCGGATATGGAAGATGAGGAAAAGCTGGCGGCCGCGCACGGCAGTTACCGGCGGGATGGAGACAAGATCAGGCGTGAGACGGATGATGGCAGCCGTCTGATCGATTTTTTGGTTTATAACGGGAAGATCACCAATTCTTATTATACAGCAGACTAGGGAGCGGAGTGAGGATATGGCTAAGAAGAGAAAGAAAAGAAAAAGAGAATCTTATCTGGAGCAGGTGATTTATGCGCATGAGAATGGAGAGGACGCGTCCGGCGGATATGTATTCCGTCTGATCGGCGGGTTTATCCTTGATTTCTTCCAGACCGTCTGGATGATCATCAAGTGGCCGATCCTTGCAGCCTGTGCGCTTGGGATCGCAGCCTGTGTGTTTGTATTTTTCAGATATGGAAAAGAGATCAATTCCTTCCGTGAGTTTGCGGATGAGTGCGTGGACAACAGCACGGAGGACACGTTTAAGATCTTTGAAACGACCTATATTTATGACAAAGACGAGACGATGATCGCAAAACTTTCGGAAAACGGCGATTCCAATTATCTGGTATATGATGATATCCCAAAGGATGCGGTCAATGCGTTCGTAGCGGTGGAGGACCGGAATTTCTGGACCAATATGGGTGTGGATTTTAAGGGAATCGTGCGTGTCAGCATGGACTACCTGCTTTCAAACGGAGATGAGGTGGCAGGTGCGAGTACGATCACGCAGCAGCTGACAAGAACGGTATTTTTGAGCCGTGAGGTTTCGGTGGAACGTAAGATGAAAGAGATGATGATCGCGATCCGTCTTACCAAGAAATACACCAAGGAACAGATCATGGAGTATTACATAAATGACGCATGCTTCAGCAACGGTATTTACGGTCTGGAAGCAGCATCCCAGGCATACTTCGGCGTGAGTGCCAAGGAGCTGGATCTTTCCCAGATCGCGTATCTGTGCGCGATACCGAACCGCCCGACCTACTATGATCCGTACGATCATCCGGAGCGGGCGTTGACGCGAAGAAACAAGATCCTTGATGATATGTGCAAAGAGGGGTATATCACCCAGGAAGCCTGCGATGCGGCAAAAACAGAGGAACTTACGGTGCGTACGGAAAAGCAGGCGGTCGGATTTTATAATTACGAGACGACCTATGCGCTTAACTGTGCGGCGGAATATCTGATGAAGCTGGACGGATTTGATTTCCGTTATGAATTTGACAGTCAGGAAGATTATGAGAATTATGAGCAGCTGTATGAGGAGCAGTATGAGCTTGAGAAGGCAAATCTGTACTCCGGCGGCTACAAAATCTATACGGCACTGGATACTACAAAGCAGGAGGCGTTACAGGAGATTCTGGATGATGAACTGTCGTTTGACCGGGAAGTGAATTCGGATTCCGAAATTTACGCGCTTCAGGGGGCAGTGACGGTGATCGATAATGACACCGGTAAAGTGGTAGCAATCATCGGTGGACGTTCGCAGGACAGCATTTCTTCGACCTACAGTTTAAACCGCGCGTTTCAGAGTTACCGTCAGCCGGGAAGTTCCATCAAACCGCTGATCGTGTACACACCTGCCATGATGCAGGATTATACGCCGGATTCCACGGTATATGACATTGATGTAAAGACAGCGCAGAAGAAAGGCGTGGATGTTTCAAGCCTGACCGGAGCGTCGATGAGTCTCCGCAGTGCGGTGGTAAACAGTAAGAATGGATGTGCATATCAGGTATTTAATGATATCGGACCAAAATATGGTCTGTCCTTTGCAACACAGATGGAATTTGACCGGATCGTTCCGGCGGATTATACGCTCTCAGCCGCACTCGGTGGTCTTACTTACGGTGTGACGACGGTGCAGATGGCAAGCGGATACGCGGCGCTGGTAAATGAGGGAGAATTCCGGACACCGACCTGTATTACATCGATCGTGGATGATAACGGGGATGAGCTTTATAAGGAGGATAAGGCAGTTCCGGTTTACAGCAGCGATGCGGCGGCGGATATGATCGATATCATGAAAGGTGTTATCAAATCGGGAACCGCGGCAAGTATGAAGTGGTCTTCTTCCTCCTCGTTGGCAGCTGCAGGAAAGACCGGAACTACGAATGAGAGTAAAGATGGATGGTTCTGTGGAGTGACACCGTACTATACCATTTCGGTATGGGTCGGTTATGATACGCCAAGAACGCTTGACAGTCTGCGCGGAGGTTCATATCCGGCATCTATCTGGAAAGACGCAATGCTTGAAATGACAGATGGAATGGATGAAGATGTGGATTTCCCATATGCGGAATAAATGAAAGAATAAATAGGCAGAAATGAATAAAAAAGAAAGTTCTGACTCGCAGGAGACAGAACTTTCTTTTTGCTATCGTAACGGGATAACACGGATTAGAATAATCCGGTGATCTTGCCGTTTTTGTCAATATCGATATTGTTTGCGGCAGGAACTTTCGGCAGTCCCGGCATGGTCATGATCGCACCGGTGATGACAACGACAAAGCCGGCACCTGCATTGACATAGACATCCCTAACATTGATGTTGAAACCGGTCGGACGGCCAAGCTTTTTCTGATCGTCGGAGAAGGAATACTGCGTTTTTGCGATGCAGACCGGCAGATTTCCGAAACCGAGATCGGTCAGTTTCGCAAGCATACGGTTTGCCGCCGGTGCGTAGGTGACATCGTCTGCACCGTAGATTTCGGTCGCGATGGTCTTGATCTTGTCCTTTAATGGCATTTCATCCGGGTAGAGCGGTTTGAAATTGCTTTCTTTTTCCTCTAAAGTCTTTAATACTTTTTCAGCGAGTGCCTTTCCGCCTTCGCCGCCTTTTGCCCATACTTCGGAGAGCGCGAACTCGCAGCCTCTTTCTTCACAGAAATTTTTGATAAATTCATATTCTGCTTCGGTATCGGTGACAAAGGAGTTTAAGGTTACCACGATCGGCACACCGAATTTCTGCAGATTTTCGATGTGTTTTTCCAGGTTGCAGATACCTTTTTTGAGCGCATCCAGATTTTCCTCGGACAGATTTGCCTTGTCAACGCCACCGTTATATTTGAGCGCGCGGACAGTTGCAACTAAAACGACGGCATCCGGTTTTAAGTCTGCCATACGGCATTTGATATCCATGAATTTTTCCGCACCGAGATCTGCACCGAATCCGGCTTCGGTGATCACGATATCAGCAAGTTTTAATGCGGTTTTGGTCGCTTTTACACTGTTACATCCATGCGCAATGTTCGCGAAAGGGCCGCCGTGGACAAATGCGCCGGTGTGCTCTAAGGTCTGAACCAGGTTTGGCTTGATGGCGTCTTTTAAGAGGGCAGCCATGGCACCGACAGCCTGAAGATCTTTGGCAGTGACCGGATCTCCGTTGTAATTGTAAGCGACGATGATACGTCCAAGACGTTCTTTTAAATCATCCATGTCAGTTGCAAGGCAGAGGATCGCCATGATCTCGGATGCAACGGTGATGACGAAATGATCTTCACGCACGAAGCCGTCTGCTTTTGCGCCGAGTCCGACAACGATGTTGCGCAGCGCGCGGTCATTCATGTCCATACATCTTTTCCATACGATCTGTCTGGTATCGATGTTAAGTGCGTTTCCCTGCTGGATGTGGTTGTCGAGCAGAGCAGCGAGCAGGTTGTTCGCGGATGTGATGGCATGGAAATCACCGGTAAAATGCAGATTCAAATCCTCCATCGGAACGACCTGGGCATAACCGCCGCCGGCAGCGCCGCCCTTGATGCCGAAGCATGGTCCGAGAGAAGGCTCTCTTAACGCGAGCAGGGTTTTCTTTCCAAGTTTGGTCAGAGCATCACCCAGTCCGATGCTTGTTGTGGTTTTTCCTTCACCGGCAGGTGTCGGGTTGATCGCGGTCATTAAGACCAGCTTTCCGCTTTCATTCTTTTCGGCAGCCTGGCAAAATTCGTTGGAGAGTTTTGCTTTGTACTTTCCGTAAAGTTCAAGGTCATCTTCTGTGATGCCGTACTGTGCAGCGACATCTTTGATATGGAGCATTTCCGCTTCCTGTGCGATTTCGATATCTGTTTTCATCTTGGTACGTCCTTTCTTTTGCGTAATCATTAAAAAAGGGCAGCTTCATAAAATATGAAGTTGCCCAGACGGTCGGCTGTTATCATACCTGACCACACAGTGTTATTTCACTTTTTCCCGTCAGTAATCAGGTACTATTTACATTTATCATAAAGCGGGGCGTTTGTCAACTGTTAAAAAGTTTTTCTGAAAAAAGCAGGCGGACGGTTAAGAATCGCTGTGGAATGACCGAAATAATATCTGTAAACATCATAAGAAAAAAGTGGGAGGTTATATTATGCAGGTATCAAGCAGTTCCTATGCTTCATTATTAGATTACATCAACAGCCAGTCTGACGATACTTCATCCAAGGGCCTTGGAAAGGCAGGCGGGATCAGCTCGCTGTTACAGCAAAACTGCGTGGCATCCAATCCGGTTCTGACAAAGATGTCCCGTGAGGCGGAGAAGTCCGGAATATATAAATCTACAGTGACCAATACCGGATCCGTATTAAAATATCTTGAGACACTGACCGATAAAAGTTCGGATTCTGTTTTTTCCAAAGCGGAAGCAGACGGAAATACCGACGAGGCAGTGACGAAGATCGGAAGCCTTGTGGTAAGTTATAATAAGATGATCTCGAATCTGTCGGAAGAGGGCGGAAAAACAAACAAAGCATATCTGAAGTCTCTGTTTTCCACATTGGAGAATGCCAGCGGACAGTTAAAAAAGATCGGGATCACGGTAAAGAGCGATGGCACCTTAGAGACGGATTATGCCACACTCTGTGACGCGGATGCCGCGGATCTCAAAGAAGCGTTTGGAAGCGGATCTTCTCTGGCACAGGCACTTACAAAGACGGTCGGAGAGGTAAACAGTGCTTCTGCAAAGAGTTCCCATCTGGCGCAGATCTACAGCACGGCTTACAGCAACAGCGGAAGCTACAGCCAGTATGATTATATCAAACATCTGTATAATACTCTCGCATAGCGGGAAAAATAACTGAAAAACAGGCAAAAGGTGCAGCGTAAAAAGGCGTAGAAGCGTTCTTTTTAAGTTGCACTTTTTTTGTAAAGTATTATAATGAGGAAAGACTGCGTAATGCAGAAAAATGAAGTAGTAAGAGGATGCACGATGAAAAAGAAAACAGGCAGTGTGATCCGGGCTGTGGGGATGTTTTTGTGCCCGGTCACGATGTATTATCTGATGGAAGCGTTTCATATGAATGCGTTTGTTATGACGAGATGGAGAGCGCAGCTTTTAAATATTGTATTTTTTGAACTTTTGATGCTGGTGTTATTTCTGGTGACCGGAAGACTTCGGATCGCGCTGATCGCGGAAACGGTACTGGCACTTGCCGCAGGGCTTGCCAATTACTATGTGCTCTCGTTCCGCTCCAATCCGATCGTCCCATGGGATATTTTCTCCATCCGGACTGCGGCGAGCGTGGCAGGAGAATATGATTATGCGCTTGGGGCGCGCCAGGTGCTTACGCTGCTCGGATTTGCGGCGCTGATCGTGGCAGAGTTCTTTTTTATGCGTATTGTGATAGACAAAAAGAAAGTCTATAAGCGGATCGCGGGAGCAGCCGGTGTGGCGTGTCTGCTTGTCGGTTTTACGAGAATGCTCTGGAGTGACGCGATGGTAAACCGGTTTCATTTATATCCGTTTTTGTTTACGCCTGCCTATATGAGCCAGGCGGATGGCTTTGCGGTCACATTTCTGATGGATTTAAAGTATCTGACGGTGGATAAGCCGGAAGGCTATGATGCCGCGGATGCGAAAGAGACATTAAAGTCCTATGAAACAGAGGAAAAGGACGCAGAGGAAGGGGAGCTGCCGAATGTGATCGTCATCATGGACGAGGCATTTTCAGATCCGGCGGTGCTTGGAGACATGCAGACAAATGAAGATTATATGCCGTTTATCCACAGCCTGCAGCAGGGGGCGGATCATACGGTGACTGGTTATCTGAATGTGTCTGTCAAGGGCGGAAATACGGCCAATACCGAGTTTGAGTTCCTGACCGGAAATACCATGGCGTTTCTGCCATCGGGCAGTATCCCGTATCAGCAGTATATCAATGGGGAGATCCCGTCACTTGTTTCCTATCTCGACGGGCTTGGATACGATACCTATGCCATGCATCCGTACTATGCGACCGGATGGAACCGGGATAAAATTTATCCGGATCTCGGATTTTCGCACGCGTATTTTATCGATGCGTTTACGGCACCGTCCTATGTGCGCAAATATGTGGATGACGCGTCGTGCATGAAAAAGATCATAGATATCTATGAAAGCAAACAGAAAGGACAGCCGATGTTTCTGTTTAATGTGACCATGCAAAATCACAGTCCCTATACCGAGGCGTATCCGAATCTGACCCAGGATATTTCCTTAGACGGGGTAAACGCGTTCGCGCTTTCGCAGTATCTGTCACTGATCAAAAAAAGTGATGCGGCACTCGAAGAACTCGTAAACTATTTTGCTGCGGCAGAGGAACCGACCGTGATCGTGTTCTTCGGAGATCATCAGCCGACGGATTCCGTGGTACAGCCGGTGCTTGCGTTAAATGGCATGAGCTATGACACTCTGAGTAAGGATGAGGAGGCAAAGCGCTATGAGGTGCCTTATGTGATCTGGGCAAATTATGACATCAAAGAAGGGCAGAATGAAGACACAAGCGCCAACTTCCTCGCGGCAAAGGTTTTAAAAACAGCGGGAATCCCTCTGTCAGATTATGAAAATTATCTGCTCGATCTGAGTGAAAAGCTGCCGGTCATTTCGGCGGAACGCATTGTGGATGCGGATGGAAATGAACAGACACTTAAGACGTCAGAGGAACTTAAGGAATATCAGAAACTGCAGTATTATCGGCTGTTTGACGCTGGAAAAGGAGAATAGGTCGGATGAAACAGTGGATTGACAAACAGATACACGCAAAATATACGCCGTATGTGCTGGCGTTTTTGATCCCGTTTTTGGTCATGGCAGCCGTGTGTGCCGGTCATGGGATTTACCCGTTTGGGGAGAACAGCTTTTTGCATATCGATATGTATCATCAGTACGCTCCGTTTTTTATGGAGTTCCAGCGCAAGCTGAAAGCACATGAAAGCCTGATGTTTTCCTGGAATCTGGGGCTTGGCTCTGATTTTGTGGCAACGTTTGCCTATTATCTTGCAAGTCCGGTCAACTGGCTGGTAGTCTTTTGCAGTAAGCAGCACCTGATCGAATTTATGACGGTACTTGTGCTGCTAAAGATTGCCTGCTCCGGTCTGTTTTTCGCGATCTATCTCGGACGGCATTTTAAGGACAACAGCTATCTGGTGACGTTGGTATCCATGTTTTACGCGCTTTCCGCATACATTTCCGCTTACAGCTGGAATATCATGTGGTTAGACTGTATCATGCTCGCGCCGCTCATCATTCTGGGGATGGAGCGTCTGGTCTTCGAGAAAAAGGGTGGAATGTACGGGATCCTGCTTGCTGTTTCGATTTTATCCAATTATTATATTTCCATTATGATCTGCATATTTTTAGTGCTGTATTTTGTTGTCATGCAGATCGAGCAAAAGAAGCTGGATGTAAAGAGCTGCGCGCGCTTTTTCTTTTATTCGCTGCTTGCGGGAGGAATGGGGGCGGTGTTACTGATCCCCGAAGCGATCGCGCTTGGATACAGCGGTTCCGGCGGCTTTCATTTTCCGGAAGACTTTTCCTGGTATTTTTCGGTTTTTGATGAGCTGGCAAGACACTGCATGGGAGTTACGGTCTATACGGGCAGCGATCACTGGCCGAATCTGTACTGCGGTGTGGCGGTACTGCTCCTTTTGGTGTTATACCTGTTAAACCGGGAGATCCCGCTTAAAAAGAAGCTGATCCGCATGTTGGCGCTGATCTTCTTTTTGCTTGCTTTCGCGAATAACTGGCTGGATTTTATCTGGCATGGCATGCATTTCCCGGACAGTCTGCCGGGGCGTCAGTCCTTTTTGTATATGTTTGTCCTTCTGACCGTGGCGTTTGAGGAACTGCGCAGATTAAAAGGAAACCGGATCTGGCATGTGGTCGTGGCAGCAGTGGCATGTGGGGCATTTTTCGTCGGCTGTGCGCTTTTTGTGGATCATGAAATGGTATCCATGGACGCGATTCTGATGACGGCAGTGTTTTTACTGGCGTATACCCTGTTACTGGCGATCGCGCGCATGGCGGGAGCATATCGGAAAATCTGCTTTTGCATGGCGTTCTTTCTTGCGGTTGCGGAAACCGGGGTCAACATGGATCTGACCGGGGTAGTTACGACAAACCGTACCCAGTACACGGCACACTGGGAGGATTATGAGGCGTTAAACGCCAAGGCGGCAGAGCAGACCGACGGATTTTACCGGATTGAAAAATGGGACCGGATGACCAAAAATGAGTCGAGTCTGACCGGATACCGTTCCGCGTCGCTGTTTTCCTCGCTTATGAATTACAGTGTCGGAACGTTTTACCGGGAACTCGGTATGGAGGGCGGAAAAAACTATTACTGCTATAATGGCGCGACACCGTTATTGTCTGCCATGCTGTCGGTAAAATATATGTTTACGACAAGTGCCAGTGAGGAAAGCCCGCTTCGGAAGCCTGCCGGAGAGAGCGGCGGGATATATATGTATGAAAATAATTATGTACTGCCGCTTGGTTTTACCGTGCCGGAAAATCTTGAGGATGGATGGGACTTTACGGAAGGAACGGCGGTTCTTGCGCAGAATGTCCTTGCGCGCAGACTGGGGGCAGGTGAAGACCTCCTGGACGCGATCCCGGTTGAGAAGACGGACGGGGAGACAGTGATCACGGTCACAGAGGACAGCTATGTTTATGCAAGCTATGGAAGCCGCATGGCAAACACGATCACGGCGGACATCGGCGGAAAGCGCAAAACGTTTACAAAATGCAGCCATGTGTATCTTTTAGATCTCGGCTGGTGCAAGGCAGGAACTGAAATAAAGCTCACCTGCCCGGATGTGTCGGATCTGATGATCCAGGCACAGGCATATAAACTGAATTTTGACAGTTTAAATGCGGCATACGATACATTAAACGCCCAGACCATGACGCTGGATGAGATGTCAGACCGGTGCGTCAAAGGACATATCGATATGCAGACTGCCGGGAAACTGGTGTTTTCCATTCCGTGCGAGGATGGCTGGACGCTGTTTGTAGACGGAAAAGAGACGGATAAGGAACAGTTTTTAAACAGCCTGATCGGTGTGACATTGGAGGCGGGCAGCCACGAGATCGAGCTGCGCTATGAGACGCCGGGACTGAAAGAGGGAGCGATGATCTCTGGCTTTGCGGCGGCGGTCTTTGGCGCGGTGACGATCGTTCTATATTTAAAAGAGAAAAAAAGAAAAAAGAACTCGTGCTGACAGCGGATGTATGATATAATGTAAATAAGCAATTTACAAAGGCAGGAGGTATTTTACAATGAAGATGGAAGAGATTTTAAAATTACAGATCGCAGACCTTGATACAGAGATCGAGGATTGCAAAAGGGATATCAGAGAACTTTGCGATGAAGCAAGACAGCTTTCCAAGGAAGAGGATAATCAGCGTCTCATGGATCATCTGGACGGATTGAACCGCAGGATCACTGCAGTGCGCGCAACCTGTGACGCGCTTCAGGTAAAACGTTCCGATTATCAGTACCTGCTCAATCAGGGCGAATAATTTGAATTGATACAAAAATATAAAATATTTCAAAAAAATCTATAATATAATCCACATGGAACTCGAAAAGGAAGAAAGATGCGAGGCTTCGTGTGGATTTTTTTTCGAAAAAAAGCGAAAATCCGGAACCTGAATACATTGTATTTGTTTAGAAGAATGTGAAACTTTTGACAAAACATAAATATTTTAAATAAAAATAAAATAATTCAGAAAAAATATTGACATACATATGGTGAAGTAATAATATATACATGGAAAGAGGAAAAACAGAAAGCTAAATATGCAATATGCACAAAGCCAGACGGAGAATTGGAGAAGAACGTTTGGGAAAATAGCAAAAACTGCGAACTTTTTCTAAAGTAATTTAAGAGGTACATACAGTACCATGGGTGTCAAATGTATTTAAAGGAGGAAAAGAAATGAAAAAGAAAGTCCTGAGCGCACTGATGTGTGCAACAATGCTCGCAACGATGGTTTCCGGATGTGGTTCCAGCGCGTCCGGCAAGACGGGAAGTTCCGGCGGGGATGACAAAGACAGCGTAAGCGAAAGCGGTACCGAGGAATCGACCGAAGCGGAAGCCATTACAACGACAGCAGGAGATGAGAACGGTACACACATGGAGATGTGGTCTTTCGTGGAACTGCACAATACGTTTTACGCAGACATGGTTGAGAAATGGAATGCGGAGAACCCGGATCGCACGATCTATGTGACGTTTACCACATATCCGTATGCGGATATGCATGACAAATTACTCATGTCATTGCAGGCGGGAACAGGAGCACCGGACATCTGTGATGTCGAGGTCGGACAGTTCCCGAATGTGGTAGCCGGTGAAGATACCTGGTTATATCCGTTGGATGATGCGATCGCACCGTACAAGGATACCATGGTTCAGTCCAGACTGGATACTTACGCATCCGGCGGACATTACTACGGCGCACCGTTCCATGTAGGAGCAACCGTTATGTATTATAACGCAGCGCTGTTAGAGCAGTATGGAATTGACTATACACAGATCAAGACCTGGGATGATTATACCGCTGCAGGTGAGAAGTTAAAAGAAGCCTCCAACGGAGAAGTTTATATGACCTCGGTAGATACCGGAAGCGTTGACTGGATGTGGCTTGCAATGGCAGAGTATGGCGATGACTGGACCGGAGGAGAAGACGGTACGGCAAATGTACAGCTCGAATCGGTAAAGAACATGATGACCATGCAGCAGCAGTGGCTGGATGACGGCATTGCGGAAGTATCACCGGACGGACACGTCGATCTGGAAGCCGGTTTCCAGAATATCCTGGATCATAACATCGCTTCTTTCCCGAAGGCAATGTGGTACATGAGCAGATTCTTAAACTATATGCCGGAAGAAAAAGGCAACTGGGCGTTAGCTCCGTGTCCGGTATTTGAGGAAGGACAGTCCTGCTCGGTAGGTATCGGCGGAACAGGTACCGTTGTTACACAGCAGGCTTCCGATCCGGAACTTGCCGCAGATTTCCTCTGCTACGCAAAATGCTCAACAGAAGGTGAAAAACAGATCTGGGAACAGCTCGGATTTGATGTCTGCAACACAGCAATGTGGACGGATGAGACGATCACACAGGATCAGAACAATCAGTATATCTCTTTCTTCCGCACCAATCCGTTCGATGTCTTAAATGAGATCAAAGATGATATCGGAAAGATCAGTGTTGTAAAGATCAGCCCGACGATCAACGAACAGATGTGCAATATTACGTTGAATGAAGTGCTTGAAGATGGCATGGATGTGGATGAGGCTCTGCAGGAAGCGCAGGATACGATTTCACTGGAAGAGTAAAAGATAAGGAAAACTTTGAAAAAGGGTGCCTGGGCGAAAGGCTCTGGCGCCCTTTTTTTAGAAACAGGGAAGAGGACTCTGTTTGACTGCATGAAAGAGGTGGAAACTAAAATGAAGAAAAGAAGCAGTATCCTGTATTCGAAAAAGGCGGCGCCGTGGATCTTTATTCTGCCGTTTTTACTGAGTTTTTGTGTGTTCTGGATCTATCCGCTCGGAAGTACGATCGTTATGAGCTTCCAGAAGATCGAACCGGCCAAGACATCGTTTGTCGGATTTGAAAATTATACCAAATTACTGAAAGATACAGCGTTTCACACAGCGGTGGGAAACAGCTTTGAGTATATGCTTTTGACCTGTCTGATCCTGATCCCGTTACCGATGTTATTTGCGGTACTGATGGACAGCAATCTGGTAAAGGCAAAAGGATTCTGGAAAGCAGTGCTTTATCTGCCTGCGCTCACATCCGTTGTGATTTCAGGTACCTTATTCCGCCTGATGTTTTCGGAATATGATACGGGTCAGCTGAATGTGCTGATGAACGCGCTTGGGTTGGAGTCCCAGAAGTGGCTGAAAATGCACGGGACCGGAATGGGCGCGCTGGTATTTCTGGCCTGCTGGCGCTGGACGGGTGTCAATATGCTCTACTTTTTGTCAGGACTGAAAAACATAGACAAGGGACTGTATGAGTCGGCGGATATTGACGGTGCGTCAGCATGGCAGAAGTTCAGATATGTAACACTGCCGCTCTTAAAACCGACGACGATCTATGTGCTCACGATCAGTATCTACGCAGGTCTTGCGATGTTTTTGGAGAGCTTTATGCTGTGGGCAGGAAATTCCTCACCGCACAACATCGGACTTACGATCGTAGGCTACTTATACCGCAGAGGGATTGAGAAAAATCAGATGGGTTACGCGTCCGCAGTAGGACTGGTATTGCTTCTGATCGCGCTGTTTATCAATGTGATCCAGCTGATCTTCAGCGGAACATTCAAAAAGGAGGAGGACTAATATGGCAGATCTGGCAGCAAAGAACAACGGCGGGAAAATGGGCATGACGGCAAAACACAGAGTGTTAAGTGTGATCAGCACAGTCTTTTTCGCACTCCTCAGCGCGCTTATCATATTCCCGGTACTGGCAGGATTTCTTGCTTCTTTCCGGCCGGGTAAGGAACTGATCCGAAAAGGACTGTCCCTTCATCTGGATTTTTCGGAAATGAGCCTTGCGAACTACAAGTATCTGTTTGCGGGAAACGCGGACTCTGTGAAATATTTCACATGGTTTAAAAACAGTCTGGTGCTTACTTTTGTGACGGTGGTATTGACACTGATCATCTGCTATTTTATTGCATATGGATTTTCCATGTACGAATTTAAGGGAAAGAACTTTTTGTTCTTCCTCGTGATCGCGACGATGATGGTACCGTTTGAGATCTTAATGCTTCCGCTTTATAAGGAGATCATTTCCTTAAAACTGATCGACAGTACGGCAGGCGTGATCCTTCCGGGGCTTTGCGGCGCGTCTACGATCTTTTTCTTCCGCCAGTACATGCGCGGACTTCCGAAAGAGCTTTTGGACGCGGGACGTATTGACGGGGCGACGGAATTTGGTATCTGTATCAAGATCATGCTTCCGATCACAAAACCGGCATTCGCGTCCATGGCGATCCTTAGCGCGATGGGTTCCTGGAACAATCTGCTCTGGCCGATGCTGGTATACCGGAGCGCGGATAAATTTACGTTACCGATCGGATTAAATACACTGCTTACGCCGTATGGAAATAACTACGATGTACTGATCGCGGGATCCATGCTTGCGATCGTTCCGGTGTTTGTGGTATTCCTCTGCTTCCAGAAATACTTTATTGACGGAATGACAGCAGGAGCAGTCAAAGGTTAAATATCCTCTTTCTCATAGAAAACCAGGGAGCTTCCCTGGTTTTCTAAAACACAGTGAAAATGAGAAGAAAAATATGAGGTGGAAATATGGAGAGGGAAAAACAACTCGAATACAACAGACCGTGGATCTTGCAGCGGGCAGATCCTTATGTATACAGACATACGGACGGCTGGTATTATTTTACGGCATCGGTACCTGCCTACGACGGGATCTGCCTGCGCCGGGCAAAAACACTCGCGGAGCTGCCGGAGGCAGAGGAAGTGGAAGTGTGGCATAAGCATGAGAGCGGGATCATGAGTGAACATATCTGGGCGCCGGAGCTGCATTACCTGTTCGGAAAATGGTATCTCTATTTTGCAGGCGGAGAAAAAGAAGATGTATGGAAAATACGACCGTATGTCTTGGAGTGCGCGGATGAAGATCCGCTTGCGGGAACCTGGAAAGAGCTTGGAATGATGAAACGGGCGGATGAGGATGAGTTCTCGTTTACCGCGTTTTCGCTGGATGCGACCGTATTTGAAAATAAAGGAAATTACTATTATGTCTGGGCGGAAAAGGTGGGAACCGGCAAACAGATCTCCAACCTTTATATTGCGCAGATGGAAGCACCGGATCGGTTAAAGACAGTGCAGGTACTGCTTACCACGCCGGATTACGACTGGGAACGGATTGGTTTTTGGGTCAATGAGGGCCCGGCGGTGTTAAAGCGGGACGGAAAGATCTATCTTACCTATTCCGCAAGCGAGACGGGGATCTGTTACTGCGTCGGAATGCTTTCTGTGGATGAGGATGCGGATCTTTTGGATCCAAGACAGTGGAAAAAGGAGCGTTATCCGGTGTTAAAGACCGATGAGTCGCTTGGGATCTACGGACCGGGACACAACTCGTTTACCCGGGACGAGGCGGGAAATGATGTTATGATCTATCATGCACGGACAGAGCGGGAGATCGTGGGGGATCCGCTCTATAATCCGAACCGGCACGCAATGGTGATGCGTGTGCGCTGGGATGAGGCGGGGCGGCCGCTGTTTTCGTATGAAACTTAAAGGAGGGCAACATGAACCAGAGGAGAAGGAATGTTTTACCATTAAATAAAGTTAAGGTGGATGATTTTTTCTGGAATAAGTATACCAGACTTGTGACGGATCAGATCATACCGTATCAGTGGGAGGCGTTAAATGACTGCGTTGAGGATGCGGAGCCGAGCCACTGTATCAAAAATTTTGAGATCGCGGCGGGGCTTCGCGAGGGAGAATTTGAGGGCGCTGTTTTTCAGGATACCGACCTTGCCAAGTGGCTTGAGGCGGTCGCGTATTCGCTTGCCTATGAACCGGATGCCGAGCTGGAAAAACGCGCGGACGCGATGATCGATCTGATCGGAAAGGCGCAGCAGCCGGACGGATATCTGGATACTTACTTTATCATCAAAGAGCCGGATAAGAAATTCTGCAATCTGAGAGAAGGGCATGAGCTTTATACCGCAGGACATTTTATGGAGGCGGCGGTTGCCTATTATCAGGTGACCGGAAAAGAGAAATTCCTGCACATCATGCAGCGTGTGGCGGATCTGATCTGTGAGGTATTTCACCAGGAAGCCTTTCAGCAGGCAGTACCGGGCCATGAGGAGGTGGAGATCGGGCTGATCCGGCTGTATCAGGTGACCGGAGAGCGGCGTTACCTTGAGATGGCAAAGGATTTTGTGGACCGGCGCGGAACGGAGCCGAATTATCTGATCCATGAGAGCGAAAAGGAGAGCTGGATCGATATCTTTAAGGATGTCAATCCGTTTTTCCCGCAGTATTCCCAGTGCCATAAGCCGGTGCGTATGCAGGATACGGCAGAAGGCCATGCGGTGCGCGCGGTGTATCTTTACTGCGCGATGGCGGATCTCGCGTATGAATATCAGGATGAGGGACTGCTTCATGCCTGCGAAAAACTCTATGACAACATCATAAAAAAGAGAATGTATCTGACCGGCGGGATCGGAAGCTCCGGCGCGTATGAACGGTTTACCACGGATTACGACCTGCCGAATGATACCAATTACGCGGAGAGCTGCGCGTCGATCGGGCTTGCGCTTTTTTGTCGAAGAATGCTTGCGATTACCGGAGAAGAAAAATATGCGGAGACGATGGAGTGTGCATTGATGAATACAGTGACTGCCGGGATCGCACTGGATGGAAAAAGCTTCTTTTATGTAAATCCGCTGGAAGTCTGGCCGGATAACTGTATGGATCACACTTCCATGGCACATGTGAAGCCGGTACGCCAGAAATGGTTTGGCTGCGCATGCTGTCCGCCGAATATCGCGAGGACACTGGCGTCCCTCGGAGAGTATGTGTACGCGACCCAAGAAAATGATCTGTGGGTCAACCTTTTTGTAGGTGGAGAGGCAGAGGCCTCTTTTGGCGGAATCCCGGTAAAAGCAGAGGTTGAGACGCGTTTCCCGTTTGAAGGGAAAGTGAAACTTGCGCTGACTGCAGAGAAGGAAGCGAAAGGAACGATCCGGCTTCGCATTCCGTCCTATGCAAGTGAAATTTCACTGAGCTGTGATGGGAAAACGGTCACGGCAGAAGCTGGAAGCTATGCGAAGATCCCGTTTGAGGGGACAAAGAAAGAGATAACCCTTTCCTTTGTGATGCCTCCACATTTTGTCTATGCGAATCCCAAGGTGCGCGCGGACGCCGGGAAAGTGGCAGTGAAACGGGGACCGCTCGTATATTGCATGGAACAGGCGGATAATGGGGAAAACCTGTCGAATCTGTTTGTGGATACCACAGTGGAACCGGTTGTAACGTATGAAAGCGGTCTGCTCGGCGGAACAGATGTCATCAGACTTTCCGGGAAGCGCATGGACGCGGAAGCGTGGAGCTCGGATGCGCTGTACGCGGAAAAGCGTGTACCGTTAAAAGAGACAGAACTGACCCTGGTACCTTACTGCTACTGGGGAAACCGAAAGACCGGAGAAATGCAGACCTGGATGAAGTTCCTGCAATAGAAGGAGAAAGGAAGGTTGTGCGGTGGAAAGAAGAAAAACACTATGCGCAGTCGGAGCGGTTGCGCTTGCGGCAGTGCTTGCCGGCTGCGGGGATGTGACGGACAATGAGGTGCCGGTGGATCAGGTGAAAAAAGGTTCGGTTCATGCAGGCGCGGCGATCCATGACCCGCAGCTTCTGGTCGGAGAGGACGGAACTTATTATCTGTTCGGGAGTCATATGGCGGCAGGAACATCGGAGGATCTGGTGAACTGGGACAGTTTTGCGGATGGAGTGAGAAAGAGCAATCCGCTTTTTGACAATCTGTTCGACGAAGAGAAAGCGGCATTTTCCTATGTCGGGAAAAATGAGGACGGCGGCTATTCTGTCTGGGCGCCCAATGTGATCTACAATAAGGCGATGGGCAAGTATGTGATGTATTTTTGTACGACCTCGAGCTACATCAAATCAAACCTCTGTTTCGCGACGGCGGATGATCCGAAAGGTCCCTATACCTATCAGGATACGATCCTTTATTCCGGGTTTACGTCACAGACGGCAAAACAGACGGATTTTTATGACGTCATGGGTGAGGATGTAAAGATCACAGACTATGTAAAACACGGGGGATTTAACAATATTGACTGGCCAAACTGCATCGACCCCGCGGTGTTTTATGATGCGGATGGAAAAATGTGGATGGTCTACGGTTCCTGGTCCGGCGGGATTTTCCTGCTGGAACTGGATGAGGAGACCGGATATCCGATCCATCCGGAGACGGATGAGGCGGACAATGTCAATAAATATTACGGAAAGCGGCTCTGCGGCGGCGGACACAATTCCATCGAGGGGCCGTATATCCAGTATGATGAAAAGAGCGGTTATTATTATCTGCTCGTATCCTACGGCGGACTGAACCGGGATGGCGGTTATCAGATCCGGGAATTCCGCTCGGATCAGGTGGATGGTACCTATGTGGACGCAAAGGGACAGGAGATGCAAAAGGTCTTGGATCATTCCGGATATGGGGTGAAGATGATGGGCAACTATACACTGCCAAGTCTCGATGTGAGCTATATGGCACCGGGCGGACAGTCGGCGTTTACCGATACCGACGGAAAGATGTATGTGGTCTACCATCAGCGTTTTGATGATGGCACGGAGGGGCATGAACCGCGTGTACACCAGCTTTTTGTGAATGAGGACGGCTGGCTTGTGGCAGCACCCTTTGCGGCATCGGGGGAGACTTTGAGTGAGAAAGGCTACCGGCAGAAAGATCTGACCGGAACCTATTATATCTTAAATCATGGAACCGGGATCAATGCGAAGGTCAAAAAGGGAAAAGAGGTCACGCTGCATGCGGATGGAAATATAGACGGCAGTCTGGAAGGCTCTTTTTCGGTGGAAGATGGAAGCAATTATGTGACAGTGACAGAAGACGGCGTGGATTATAAGGGCGTGATCATTGAAATGGATGATGAAGCCGGAAATCCGGTTTTATGTTTTTCGGCTGTCGGAGATAACAATGAGACGATCTGGGGCGTACATTATCTGAAGGAACACACGGCGTCCTATATGCAATGACTGATCACGCAAAAAGTAGAAAGAGAGGGAAAAACTATGGCAAAATTACTGATCAATGAAAACAAGATGGAGGGAACGATCGCACCGGAGATTTACGGACATTTCAGCGAGCATCTGGGCAGATGTATCTATGAAGGGCTTTATGTGGGAGAAAACTCGGAGATCCCGAATGTCAATGGGATGCGCTGTGATGTGGTGGACGCGTTAAAGGAGATCAAAGTTCCGGTACTGCGCTGGCCGGGCGGATGCTTTGCGGATGAATATCACTGGAAAGACGGTATCGGACCGAAAGCAGGACGTAAAAAAATGATCAATACACACTGGGGCGGCGTTGTGGAGGACAACAGCTTCGGAACACATGAGTATTTCGAACTCTGCCGCCAGCTCGGATGCAAAACCTATGTAAACGGAAACCTGGGAAGCGGCACGGTGCAGGAGATGTCCGAGTGGGTAGAGTACATGACGTTTAACGGTGTTTCCCCGATGGCAGATTTAAGAAAGCAAAACGGACATGAGGAACCGTGGAAAGTGGATTACTTTGGCGTCGGCAATGAAAACTGGGGCTGTGGCGGAAACATGACACCGCAGTATTATGGAAATGAATACCGCCGCTATCAGACTTACGTCCGCAACTATGACGGAGCGGCTCCGATCAAAAAGATCTGCTGTGGCGCGAACATCGATGATTACCACTGGACAAAGAATGTGCTGGATGTGGCGTTTGACCACACACCGGAACAGCTCCATGGATTTATGGACGGTATTTCCCTGCATTACTATGTACATCCGGAGGGATGGGAGATCAAGGGAAGTGCAACCGATTACGATGAGGAAGTATGGTATAAGACGTTAAACAAGGCATATTACATGGAGACGCTGGTAAGACGTCACAGTGACATCATTGACCAGTACGATCCGGACAAAAAGGTCGGACTTATGGTAGATGAGTGGGGAACCTGGTTTGCCTGCGAGCCTGGAACCAATCCGGGATTCTTATATCAGCAGAGCACCGTGCGTGACGCTCTGGTGGCAGGTGTGACCTTAAATATCTTTAACAAGTACTGTGACCGTGTCAAGATGGCGAATATCGCGCAGATGGTCAATGTGCTTCAGGCCGTGATCCTGACCGAGGGTGAGAAGATGGTAAAAACACCGACCTACCATGTGTTCCATATGTACCGTCATCATCAGGGCGCGGAGCTTTTAAACAGTACACTGTCCGGAAGCGGAGAGGTTGGACCGGAAGAGTGGCGCGTACCAAATATTACAGAGTCTGTTTCCCGTGACAGGGATGGCGTGATCACGATCACATTAAACAATCTGTCCGCGACAGCGGCAGAAAAAGTGGAGATCGCTTTTGCGGATCATGGTAAGAAATATGAGGTTGTGGAAGCAAATATTGTGACCGATAAACAGATGCAGGCGCACAATACGTTTGAAGATCCGGATCATGTGACAGAACAGGCATTTACCGGATATGAGGTAACTGCGGATGGAATTACGGTAACTCTGCCGGCGTGCAGCGTGACAGAGATCCGCGTAAAATAGCAAAACGCGAAGAAAAAGAGGGATCGGAATGGAGAAGCGGATCTGCCGGAAATGCCTGCTTCAGGACATGGAAGGCGAAGAGGGCAAAGCATATGTAAAAAAATACATAGATATTCTGCGGGAGGCGGACCGCGCGGAGGACGCGCTCTATGAGAAACGTCTTATGACGTGCCGTTCCTGTGATTATCTGACGGAGGCGACCTGTCAGGCATGCGGCTGTTATGTGGAACTGCGCGCGGCGGCAAAACGGGCGGGTTGTCCCTATAAGAAATGGTGATTTCTGCTAATAAAAAATTGCTCAGACCTTACGGTCTGGGCAATTTTTGTCTGGGGAGTTTCAATCCCTTTCTTTCTGGCCGGTTGTCTCATTTTCCATAGGCGCGTAATTGATGCTGATCTGGATATCCTGGCTGTAATTGCCGAAAGATTTTCCAAAGATCGTAAGACCGCCCACATGTTCCGCGTTCTCGTCCACGCCGAGGCGCAGCTTGATCGTGCTGCGGTAATCCAGATCAAACTGGTTGATCGTGACATCGGAGATCTTTAACCCGTCAATGAAAGTGCCGTAGCGGTTGATGACAAGAAGCTTTAAGAGCCCGTACTGATTCCAGTTCGGATACCACCAGTCCGGGGTGAAGATGCCCTTGACATTGCCGCCAAAATCGCCGGGAGAAGTCCAGGAACCGATAAACACGTCATTTAAATAAAAACTGATGTCGGAAGGCCAGACGTCATTGACACCGGGAGCTTCCGAGCTTAACTCCGCCGAGATCGTGAGCTGCGTGATCTTCTGGGAGAACGGGATAAAATTCGGGATCAGGTATTCCACATATCCCTTGGTAAACCAGAGGATGTCCGCATTGTAGCGATCCGGATGGGCAAAGTAGCGCGGGTCGTCCACCTCGCCGATCAGCACGTTTGGTGTCGCAAGTCCGCAGGTCGGATAGACGTTATAGTCCGAATAATGTCCGACCTTGACTTCGGTATTATATACATTTTCAGATTCTTCCGGGGGCTGGAGTTCGATCAGGATCTTATCGACATGAATAGAACAGATCTTCTGATTGCCATGACCGGCGGATTCATTGGATGTCGTGACGATGCCGCAGGATTCCAGCTTCTTGATATGGCTGGTCAAGGCACCGTTTGTGATGTTTAATTTATTCGCCAGTTCGTTCATGTTCATACTCTTGTTTTCCAGAAGTAATTTTACGATTTCCACACGGATTTCAGAGCCAAGTGCTTTGAAAATATCGAGGCCGTCATCTAAAGATAAAATATGAAGCATATTGTGTACCTCCTTCGTGAAATGCAAGCCGGTACGGATGTACATTTCTAATAAATAAATTATAAGGTTTTTCAAAAATCCGGTCAATACGAAATACAGCATTTTTGAAAAAATATTAAAGAAGTTTAGAAAAATATAAAATATTACGTGACAAGTCATCGGAATGTGGTAAAATAAGTACAAGTAGAAGTACAAGTTTACAATGTGACGGATCCGTGAGCGTGATCCGCGAAGAATTGTGAGGAAATGCCTATGCTGGAAGAGGAAAATACAAAGAAGCTGAAATATTACAAGTTGATGGAAGAACTAAAGGAGCAGATCGTAAGCGGAAAACTGCGGGCGGGGGACAAACTGCCCTCGGAGAATGAACTCTCCAGGGCTTACGGTGTGAGCCGCCAGACCGTGCGCAAGGCGCTGCTCATTTTGGAAAACGCGGGTTATATTTATGCAGAGCATGGAAGGGGGACGTTCTGCTCGGAACTGGTGCGCCATACAAGAACATCCAAAAACATTGCCGTGGTGACGACCTATCTGTCCGATTACATCTTTCCGCGCGTCATACAGGGGATCGATCATGTGATGACGGAAGCGGGGTACAGCATTCTGTTAAAGAACACCAAAAATTCCAGAAGACTGGAAGCGAGATGCCTCGAGGAACTGTTGAAAAAAGACATCGACGGGCTGATCATCGAACCGAGTAAGAGCCAGATCTACTG
This sequence comes from Roseburia yibonii, assembly GCF_014297335.1. NCBI lineage: Bacteria > Bacillati > Bacillota > Clostridia > Lachnospirales > Lachnospiraceae > Roseburia > Roseburia yibonii. Next base: position 235,298 of record NZ_JACOQH010000004.1, on the reverse strand, counting down.
CAGACATATGAACCTGTACCAGAAGCTCGATGAATTTCAGATCCCGTATGTGTTTATCCAGGGATGTTTCCGGCAGATGGAGGATAAGCCGCAGATTCTGATGGATGATTGCAAGGGCGGCTATCTGATCACGAAGTATCTGATCGGGCTTGGACACCGTGAGATCCTAGGTGTGTTTAAGGCGGATGATACACAGGGGCAGAACCGGCATAAGGGGTATGTGCGGGCGCTCCAGGAGGCAGGGCTTTCCTATGATCCGGATCATGTCGTGTGGTTTTACACGGAGGATCGGGCGATCCATCCCTATGAGCGGATCCGGCAGATGGCAGAAGCGGGAGAGCAGATGGACGCGGTGGTCTGCTACAATGACCAGATCGCGGTGGAAGTGATCCGGGCGCTGACGGAAGCCGGCCGGTCGGTTCCGGATGATGTCTCGGTTACCGGATACGACAATTCCTTTATTGCGGAGAGCAGCGCGGTGAAGCTTACCACGATCGCGCATCCGCAGGAAAAACTCGGGGAAATGGCTGCGGAGATGCTGCTTTCCCTGATGCGTGACGGACAGCCGGCAGGTGGAAATGACCGGATTCTGATCGAACCGGAGCTGGTGATCCGGGACTCCTGTAAAAGCAGAAAAAACAACTTGTAAAGACGACAATACAAGTTGTAAGATAAAAACAAACAGATAATCAGGAGGGATTTTACATGTTGTTACAAAAACAGTATAAATTTTGGTTTTGCACAGGATCACAGGATCTGTATGGGGATGAATGTTTAAGAAAAGTTGCGGAGCACGCAAAGCAGATCGTGGACGAGTTGAACAAGTCAGGGGTACTTCCGTTTGAGGTGGTATGGAAACCGACGCTGATCACCAATGAGCTGATCCGCAGAACATTTAACGAGGCAAATACCGATGAGGAGTGCGCGGGCGTGATCACCTGGATGCATACATTTTCACCGGCAAAATCCTGGATCCTCGGATTGCAGGAATACCGGAAACCGCTGCTTCATTTACATACACAGTTTAATGAGGAGCTTCCGTACGATACGATCGACATGGACTTTATGAATGAAAACCAGTCCGCGCACGGAGACCGTGAGTATGGCCACATCGTGAGCCGCATGGGCATCGAGCGCAAGGTCGTTGTCGGACACTGGGCAGACAGACAGGTGCAGGAGCGGATCGCATCCTGGATGCGCACGGCAGTCGGCGTGGTGGAGAGCAGCCATATCCGCGTGATGCGTGTGGCAGACAATATGAGAAACGTAGCGGTCACCGAAGGCGACAAGGTGGAAGCGCAGATCAAATTCGGCTGGGAAGTGGATGCGTATCCGGTCAATGAGATCGCGGAATCCGTTGCAGCAGTGTCCGCATCGGATACAAATGCGCTGGTAGATGAATATTATGACAAATACGAGATCCTCTTAGAGGGCAGAGATCCGGAAGAATTCAAACGCCATGTGGCAGTGCAGGCACAGATCGAGCTTGGCTTTGAACGTTTCTTGCAGGAAAAGAACTATCAGGCGATCGTAACACACTTCGGCGATCTCGGCGCGTTAAAACAGCTTCCGGGACTTGCGATCCAGAGACTGATGGAAAAAGGCTACGGCTTCGGAGCGGAAGGTGACTGGAAAGTGGCTGCCATGGTGCGCCTGATGAAAGTCATGACTGCGGGAATGAAGGACGCGAAGGGAACTTCCATGCTGGAAGATTACACATACAATTTCGTAAAAGGAAAAGAAGGCATTCTGGAAGCGCATATGCTTGAGATCTGCCCGTCCATCGCTGATGGACCGATCAGCATCAAGTGTCAGCCGCTTACGATGGGCGACCGTGAAGATCCGGCGCGTCTGGTATTTACGTCCAAAGAAGGAAAAGGAATCGCAACATCCCTGATCGATCTTGGCAACCGTTTCCGCCTTATCATCAATGATGTGGACTGCAAAAAGACCGAAAAACCAATGCCGAAGCTTCCGGTAGCGACCAATTTCTGGACACCGCAGCCGGATCTGTATACCGGCGCGGAAGCGTGGATCTTAGCCGGCGGCGCACATCACACCGCGTTCACCTATGACCTGACTGCAGAGCAGATGGGCGACTGGGCAGCAGCGATGGGCATCGAAGCTGTCTACATCGACAAAGATACGAATATACGTGACTTCAAGAAAGATCTTATGCTTGGAGACATTGTATATAGATAACCCTACAAAACCCTTACCCGGCAATTCTGCTGTACATTCCCCTGTGCGGCAGAATTGCAATATGGAAAAACATGAAAAAGAAAAGAGGAAAATGTTATGAAATTTTTTATTGATACAGCAAATGTGGAAGATATCCGAAAAGCAAATGACATGGGCGTGATCTGCGGCGTTACCACAAATCCGTCCCTGATCGCGAAAGAGGGCAGAGACTTTACCGAAGTCATCAAAGAGATCACATCCATCGTGGACGGACCGATCAGCGGTGAGGTAAAAGCGACCACCACAGACGCGGAAGGCATGATCAAAGAAGGACGCGAGATCGCGGCAATCCATAAAAACATGGTCGTAAAGATCCCAATGACCGTAGAAGGCTTAAAGGCAGTGAAAGCACTCTCCGCAGAGGGGATCAAGACCAACGTCACACTGATCTTTTCAGCAAACCAGGCACTGCTCGCAGCAGAGGCAGGGGCAACCTATGTATCTCCGTTCCTTGGAAGACTTGATGATATCAGCCAACCGGGGATCGAACTCGTGCGCACGATCGCAGAAATCTTTGACATCTACGGCTATGAGACCGAGATCATCGCGGCATCTGTCCGCAACCCGATCCATGTGACGGACTGCGCGCTTGCGGGAGCGGATATCGCAACGGTTCCGTACAAGGTGATCGAGCAGATGACAAAACATCCGCTGACGGATCAGGGCATTGAAAAATTCCAGGCGGATTACCGCGCGGTATTTGGCGACTGATCGTAACGGAGGAGAAAAATATGACAAATCAGGAATTGAAAGAGACTGCCGTAGAGATCCGAAAAGGGATCGTGACAGCGGTACACAGTGCAGCGTCCGGACATCCGGGCGGCTCTCTGTCTGCGGCAGATATTTTTACTTATCTGTATTTTGAGGAGATGAACATCGATCCAAAAGATCCAAAAAAGGAAGACCGTGACCGTCTGGTATTGTCCAAAGGACATGTGGCGCCGGGACTTTACGCGACATTAGCGCAGAGAGGATATTTTCCGAAAGAGGATTTAAAAACGCTGCGCCATACCGGTTCTTATTTACAGGGACACCCGGATATGAAGCATATTCCGGGCGTGGATATGTCGAGCGGCTCTCTCGGACAGGGACTTTCCGCAGCAGTCGGAATGGCGCTTGCCGGGAAAATGAAAAAGAAAGATTACCGTGTCTATGCGGTGACCGGAGACGGCGAGATCCAGGAGGGACAGATCTGGGAAGCTGCCATGTTCGCGGGAGCGAGAAAACTGGATAATCTGGTGGTGATCGTAGATAACAACAATCTGCAGATCGACGGCGCGGTTTCGGACGTATGCTCCCCGTATCCGATCGATAAAAAATTTGAGGCATTCAATTTTCATGTGATCAACATTGACGGCAATGATTTTGACGAGATCCGGGCTGCGTTAAAAGAGGCGCGGGAGACCAAGGGAATGCCGACAGCGATCATTGCAAAAACGATCAAAGGCAAGGGCGTATCTTTTATGGAAGACCAGGCAGGATGGCATGGCAAGGCGCCAAATGATGAAGAATACCGGATCGCGATGGACGAACTGGAGAAAGCAGGTGAAGCATTATGCCGGAAATAAAGAAGATCGCGACCAGGGAGAGCTATGGGAACGCGCTGGTCGAACTGGGAAAAGAAAAAGAGGATCTGGTCGTGCTGGACGCGGATCTTGCGGCAGCGACCAAGACTGGGATTTTTAAGAAAGCATTTCCGGAGCGTCATATCGACTGCGGGATCGCGGAGGCGAATATGACCGGTATCGCCGCAGGCATGAGCACCTGCGGATATGTGCCGTTTATCAGCACATTTGCGATGTTCGTCGCCGGACGTTCCTTTGAGCAGGTCAGAAATTCCATCGGCTATCCGCATCTGAATGTAAAGATCGGAGCGACACATGCCGGTATTTCGGTCGGTGAGGACGGAGCGACACACCAGTGCAATGAAGATCTTGCCCTGATGCGAGAGATCCCGGGCATGGTAGTAATAAACCCGTCGGATGATATCGAGGCGAAAGCGGCGGTGCGTGCGGCATATGAGCATGCAGGGCCGGTCTATCTGCGCTTTGGCAGACTGGCGGTTCCGGTGATCAATGACCGTCCGGATTATCACTTTGAGATCGGAAAAGGCGTTGTCTTAAAAGAGGGAACAGACGTGACGATCTTTGCGACCGGACTTTGCGTCAGCAGTGCCCTGGAAGCGGCAGAGAAACTGAAAGAAGACGGAATCGACGCGGAAATTGTGAATATACATACCATTAAACCGATTGACCGGGAACTGGTGATCGCGTCGGCGAAAAAGACCGGAAAAGTAGTGACGGCAGAAGAACACTCCGTGATCGGCGGACTGGGCAGTGCGGTGGCAGAGGTACTTTCCGAGGAAGCGCCGACGAAGCTTTTACGCATCGGTGTAGAGGACGTGTTCGGAGAATCCGGACCGGCAAAAGAACTGGTTGCGAAATACGGACTGGACGGAAACGGAGTTTATGAGAAGGTAAAAAAATTCGTAAAATAAATGCGGAGGGAAATGACTATGGGAGCAAAAGAAGATATTTTAGCGGGAAAGACTGCGCTTGGTATCGAGTTTGGTTCAACCAGGATCAAGGCGATCCTGATCGGAAAAGACAATACGCCGATCGCGTCCGGAAGCCATGAATGGGAGAACCAGCTGGTCGATCACATCTGGACCTACAGTTTGGATGCGATCTGGGAAGGACTGAGAGACTGCTATCAGAAAATGGCGGCGGACGTGAAAGAAAAATACGGCGTGGTATTAAAAAGCGTCGGCGCGATCGGGTTCAGCGCGATGATGCATGGCTATATGGCATTTGACGCGGCGGGAGAGCTGCTCGTGCCATTCCGCACCTGGCGGAACACGATCACGGAGGAAGCGGCAGAAAAGCTGACAGAGGCATTTTCCTATAACATACCGCAGCGCTGGAGCATTGCGCACCTGTATCAGGCGATCTTAAACAAAGAAGAGCATGTAAAAGATGTGGCATTTTTTACCACGCTTGCAGGCTACATCCACTGGAAACTTACCGGGCGAAAAGTTTTGGGAGTCGGCGAGGCATCCGGTATGTTCCCGATCGATATCCATACCAGAAAGTTTGATGCCGGCATGATCGAAAAATTCGACGAGATGACGGCGCCGTATGGTTATTCCTGGAAGCTTGAGGAAATACTGCCGGAGGTGCTTGTGGCAGGAGAAGAAGCCGGAACCCTTACAGATGAGGGCGCAAAGCTTTTGGATGTGAGCGGAAACCTGGAAGCCGGGATCCCGGTCTGCCCGCCGGAGGGAGATGCCGGAACGGGAATGGTCGCGACAAACAGCATAGCGAAGCGCACCGGAAATGTATCCGCGGGTACTTCGGTGTTCGCGATGATCGTACTGGAAGAAGAATTAAAGAACGTGCATCCGGAGATCGACCTTGTGACAACACCGACCGGAAATCTGGTCGCGATGGTTCACTGCAACAACTGTACGTCCGATCTGAATGCCTGGGTAAACCTGTTCCGGGAATTCGCGGAGAGCTTCGGCATGGAAGTGGATATGACAAAGTTATTCTATGTGCTTTACAATAAGGCACTTGAGGGAGACGCGGACTGCGGCGGACTCATGGCATACAATTATTTTTCCGGAGAGCCGGTGACCGGCTTCGAGGAAGGAAGACCACTTTTCGCGCGCACGCCGGACGCAAAGTTCAATCTGGCAAACTTCATGCGTGTCCATCTGTTTACGTCTCTTGGCGTGTTAAAGACAGGACTTGACATTCTTTTAAAAGAAGAAAATGTGAAGGTGGATAAGATCCTGGGGCACGGCGGACTCTTTAAAACAAAAGGCGTCGGACAGAGCATCCTTGCGGCTGCCATGGATACGCCGGTCACAGTGATGGAGACTGCGGGAGAGGGCGGTGCCTGGGGAATTGCGGTGCTCGCTTCCTATATGAAAAACAAGGCAGAGGGCGAGACACTGGACGCATACCTCGACAACAGGGTATTTGCCGGACAGCAGGGTGAGACACTTGCCCCGAAAGCGGACGACGTAGCAGGATTTGACGCGTTTATGGAGCGTTACGGCAAAGGACTTGCCATGGAGCGCGCAGCAGTGGATTCCATGCGGTAGGCAAAAAGAGAGGTAGATCATTATGTTAGAACAGTTAAAAAAAGAAGTATACGAAGCAAATATGGAACTGCCGAGACGCGGACTTATCACCTATACCTGGGGGAATGTCAGCGGGATCGACAGAGAGAGCGGATATTTTGTCATAAAGCCGAGCGGCGTGGACTATGATAAGCTCACACCGGAGGATATGGTCGTCATGGATCTGGACGGAAACAAAATCGAGGGGAACTACAGACCATCCTCCGATACACCGACACATCTCGAACTGTACAAAAAATATCCGGAGATCGGCGGTGTAGTCCATACACATTCTCCGGAAGCCACTGCGTGGGCGCAGGCGGGGCGGAGCATCCCGCTCTACGGCACCACACACGCGGATTATTTCTTTGGCGAGATTCCGTGTGCCAGAAGCCTGACGCCGGAGGAGATTGAGGAGGCCTATGAGAAAAACACCGGTCTTGTGATCATTGAGACTTTTGAGGAGCGCAAAGCAAACCCGACGTATACACCGGGTGTTCTCTGCAAAAACCATGGCCCGTTCACCTGGGGAAAAGATGCGGCGGAAGCGGTGCATAATGCGGTGGTCTTAGAGGAAGTGGCAAAGATGGCGACCCGTACGGAACTGATAAACCCGAAGGTACAGCCGGCACCGGACTGCATCCGTGACAAGCATTTCTACCGGAAGCACGGCGCGAATGCGTATTACGGACAGAATTGACGGAGAGGATGGCGCGTTCCGGGATGTGATCTTAGGCTATGACGATCCAGCAGAATATGAGCGGCAGACCTGTTATTTCGGGGCGGTGATCGGACGCGATATCAGAGCGGATTTTATCCAGTTAGCCTATGTGGGCGGTTATGACCACAACTATGTGCTGGATACCAGACACGGCGTGATGGATTTTTCTACGGACTGCATGGGCATGCAGTTTTACTCCGGCAATTTTGTGGAGCGGCACGCGGGAAAAGAAGGCGTGTTTTATGATTTCCGGCATGGCTTCTGCCTGGAACCACAGTATTATCCGAATGCAGTCAACGAGGAACGGTTTGCCTCCCCGCTCCTGCATCCGGGAGAGACTTATCAGGCGCATATAAAAATAAAATTTTATCAGAAATAGAGAAATTCCCGGCAGTCATTTACAGGATGGCGTGCCGGGAAATTTTTTTGCTTGACAGGAGCGGAAGAATAGTCTACTTATTATAATAATGAAACAAAACGATGAGGAGTAGAATTTATGGTAACATTTGACAGACTGCAACAAAATATCATGGATGTGATCGCGGAAGAGCAGATCAAACTGGGCTACCGGAGCGAGGTCATTCATTTATATTATCCGCTCAAATCCTTAAACCGCCTGCTTGCCGTGGACTGCGGGATCGCGGCGATGCACCAGGTGCTGGATAACTTAAAAAAAGCGGTGCGGGACAAATGGGGCGAACTGGAAGTTTCCAATGAGGGAGAGCGTTTCTGTCTTACATTTGCGCCGCAGTGCGCGGAATATGTGCATGCGCATATGGCTGAAAATGAATTTCTGACCCGGTTTATCGCCGCAATCTCAAGACATGACTGCGCAATCGAGGATATCAGGAACGTCTTTTTGGATTTTTCCGAAGAGGTTACCTTGGAAAAGATCAAGGGGCAGGACTTTGATTATCTGATCTATTTTACGGACGGAAAACCGAATGACTACCGGTACTGCATTACATTTGAAGGCTGTCATGTGATCTATCACAGATTCACCAGAGAAGATTTTGGTGATCTTTATCTTGAATTTGCTGCAAAATAGACAGACTGGATCGACGAGGGGGAACGGCTATGAAGCTTACAACACTTTGCTACATTGAAAAAGACGACAAATACCTGATGTTACATCGGGTAAAAAAGGAAAATGATTTGAACCATGACAAATGGGTGGGAGTAGGAGGCAAATTTGAGCCGGACGAGACGCCGGAGGAATGTATGCTGCGCGAGGTGCGGGAGGAGACCGGACTTACGCTGACGAAGTATCAGTTCCGGGCGATCCTTACCTTTCTCTCGGATGAGTGGGAGACCGAGTATATCCATCTGTATACGGCAAGTGAATTTACCGGAACACTTTTAGAATGTGATGAGGGAAATCTCGAATGGATCCCAAAGAGCGAGATCGATAAGCTGAAACTCTGGGAGGGGGACAAGATCTTTTTTAAGCTGCTGCGCGAGACAGAGGATTTCTTTTCCCTGAAACTGCGCTATGAGGGAGAAAAGCTGGTGGAGACAAAGCTGACACAGTATCCGGAGTAAAATGATACAATCACAATATAATATGGAAAGGAACGAAAGAATATGGAACAGGTAACACTTGGAAGTACCGGGATCACGGTAAACAAGAACGGATTCGGCGCACTGCCGATCCAGCGTATCACGGATGAGGATGCCGTACATCTTGTGCGGAAAGCGTATGACGCAGGGATCACTTTTTTCGATACGGCACGCTTTTACACGGACAGCGAGGAGAAACTCGGCATCGCGTTAGAGGGTATCCGGGATAAGGTCTTTGTGGCGACCAAGACCGCCGCATCCAATGCAAAGGAATTTTTTGAACAGTTGGAGACTTCCCTGCACAATCTGCGGACAGATTATGTGGACATTTATCAGTTCCACAATCCGGCAGTCTGTCCGAAGCCTGGGGATGGAAGCGGGCTTTACGAGGCAATGCTTGAAGCGAAAGAAAAAGGAATGATCCGCCATATCGGGATCACGAATCACAGACTTGCGGTGGCGGATGAGGCGATCGAATCCGGTCTTTATGAGACTTTGCAGTTCCCGTTCTGCTATCTCGCGAGCGATCAGGATATTGCGCTGGTGGAAAAATGTAAAGAAAAAAATATGGGATTCATTGCCATGAAAGCGCTTTCCGGCGGTCTTATCACAAATTCGAGGGCAGCCTACGCGTTTGAGGCACAGTACGACAACGTGCTTCCGATCTGGGGTGTACAGCGCGAAAAAGAGCTGGATGAGTTTATTTCCTACATTGAGCATCCGCCGGTTATGACCGATGAGATAAAGGCGCTGATCGAAGCGGACCGGAGGGAACTGAGCGGAGAATTCTGCCGTGGCTGCGGATACTGTATGCCGTGTCCGGCAGGGATCGAGATCAATAACTGCGCGCGCATGTCACTGCTTTTGCGCCGCTCTCCGTCAGAACTACAGCTCACAAAAGAAGTGCAGGAGAAGATGAAAAAGATCGAGAACTGCCTGCACTGCGGACACTGCAAGAGCAAATGCCCTTACGGTCTGGACACGCCTGCACTGCTCGAGAAAAATTACGAGGATTATAAGCGGGTGCTTGCCGGAGAAGTGAGTGTGAAATAGGTTTACATAACACCAGTACCACATATAGGACACGTTCTTTTTTATACTTAGGTTATCAAAGAAAGCAAAACGGATAACAAAGAGGTAAAAAGGAGCGTGTTTTTTATGAAAGGATATTTTACAGCAGAAGGTTACATGGGACTGGTTGAGGACAGATACATCCTGTTCGCGGATGAAGCGGATTATCTGGATTACTGTGGGGAATGCTAAGAAAACATTGAATTTCCGTCCAATCTGTGACATAATGTCTATATTGGGTATTTTATATGCCCATGCAGAAAAATCAGAAAATACAAATGGAAGGTGAGACAGTTGAAAGATACAAGAGTAGAAGTATACACAACACCGGCCAATTTAAAAATTAAGCCGTATGAACATCATGTCAAATATTATGAGACAGACCAGATGGGGATCGTACATCATTCCAATTACATCCGCTGGATGGAAGAGGCCAGGATGGATCTGATGGAGCAGATGGGATACAGCTATAAAACTATGGAGGATGCCGAGATCATAAGCCCGGTCATCTCAGTTGCCTGCGAATATAAGAGCATGGTGCATTTCAGTGATACCGTCCGGATCGAGACCAAGATATCCTATTATAATGGGATCAAGCTGGCATTCACATACCGTATGACAGATAAAGAGACAGGAGAGCTTCGTTCGCTCGCAAAGAGTGAGCACTGCTTTTTAAATAACAGTGGGAAACCGATTTCCTTAAAACGTGCGTATCCGGAGATTGATACGAAATTTTTCCAGCTGGTAGACGAGGAGTAACATGAGCAAAAAATTAGTATTGATCGACGGACACAGTATTTTGAACCGGGCATTTTACGGGATACCGGATCTTACCAATGCGGAGGGACTGCACACGAATGCAGTCTATGGATTTTTAAATATTTTATTTAAGATCTTAGACGAGGAAAAGCCGGATTATCTGACGGTGGCATTTGATGTGCATGCTCCGACGTTCCGCCACAAAATGTATGACGCCTATAAGGGAACCAGAAAGCCGATGGCTGAGGAACTCCGCCAGCAGGTTCCGCTCATGAAGGAAATGTTACAGGCAATGGGCGTGCGGATCATCGAAAAAGAAGGCTATGAGGCGGATGATATCATCGGAACGATCGCGAAACGGAGCGAAAAGGAAGGACTTGTGGTTTCCGTGGTTTCCGGGGACCGCGATCTTTTGCAGCTTGCGACAGATCACATCAAGATCCGTATCCCAAAGACGAAACGCACCGGAACCGAGATCGAGGACTACAATGCGGCGGATGTCAAGGAGCGTTACCAGGTCACACCGGTTCAGTTCATCGATGTCAAGGCACTGATGGGGGATACGGCGGACAATATTCCGGGTGTCCCGGGCATTGGAGAGAAGACGGCGACCAATCTGATCGTAGCTTATGGAAGCATCGAGGAAGCCTACGCGCATGTGGATGAGATAAAACCAAACCGCGCGAAGGAAAATTTAAAAGAACATTACGATATGGCGCAGATGAGCAAAACGCTTGCGACGATCGAGATCAACGCGGATATCGATTACGATCTGAAAGAGGCGGAGCTTGGAGATCTGTTTACCGAGGAGGCATATCTGCTCTGCAAGCGTCTGGAATTTAAGAATCTGCTCGCGAAGTTTGATGTGTCGGCACTGCAGAATGAGACCGAACAATATTTCCGAAAGATCACAGAACTTTCCGATGCCGAGACGTTTTTTTCGGAAGCGACAAAAGAAAAGGAGCTTGGCTTTTTCCTGGTGGAGGAGAAGGACAGGCTGCTTGGCGTATCTGTTTCTTTTGGAGAGAAAAATACCGTATTTCTGACGGCAGAGGGCTTCCTGACAGAGGACTATCTGCTTTCCAAATTAAAAGGACTGCTGGATGCCGGTGCATGCGGGATCACATTTTCCTTAAAGCCGCAGTTGCACATGCTGCCGGTCAGAGAAGAAAAAACGAGTGAGGAACGCGCAAAAGCGTTTTTTGATACCGAGATCGCGGCGTATCTCCTAAATCCGTTAAAGAATAAATATTCTTATGAGGATCTTGCCAAAGATTATCTCGGAATGATGATCCCGTCGCGCACAGACCTTCTTGGAAAGCTTTCTCTTTCGGATGCGGCGGAGACACAGCCGGAGGCGTTTTTAAAATATGTCTGCTTTGTAAGCTATGTGGCATATGCGGCAAAAGCAGTCTTAGAGCGTGAACTTGCGGAAACAGGGATGAAGGATCTGTTTACCGGAATCGAGATGCCGTTATTATTTACTCTTTTGGATATGGAAAAAGAAGGCATCCGCGCGGACAAGGCTGCATTACAGGAATACGGAGAAAAGCTTTCCGTGCGTATCGCGGAGCTGGAAAAGAGCATCTATGCGGGAGCGGGTGAGGAGTTTAACATCAACTCGCCGAAACAGCTTGGCGTCATCTTGTTTGAAAAGCTGCAGATGCCTTACGCGAAAAAAACAAAGACCGGATATTCCACGGCGGCGGATGTGCTTGACAAGCTTGCGCCGGAGTATCCGTTGGTTGCGGATATTTTAGAGTACCGGCAGCTTGCAAAATTAAAATCCACTTATGCGGACGGGCTTGCCGATTACATTACAGAGGATGGCAGGATCCATTCAACGTTCAACCAGACTGTGACGGCTACCGGAAGGATCAGCAGCACAGAACCGAATCTGCAGAATATTCCGATCCGTATGGAACTCGGACGTCTGATCCGGAAGGTATTTCTGCCGAAGGACGGATATGTGTTTGTGGATGCGGATTATTCCCAGATCGAACTGCGCGTGCTGGCGCATATGTCCGGGGATGAAATGCTGATCGAGGCATACCGGGAAGCGCAGGATATCCACCGGATGACGGCATCGCAGGTATTTCATGTGCCGTTTGACGAGGTGACGGATCTGCAGCGCCGGAACGCGAAAGCGGTCAATTTCGGGATTGTGTACGGGATCAGTTCGTTTGGCTTAAGCCAGGATCTCAGCATCACAAGAAAAGAAGCGGCAGCGTATATTGAGCGGTACTTTGAGACTTATCCGGGGATCAAGACGTTTCTGGACGGTCTGGTCGCGGGAGCGAAAAAGGACGGCTATGTGAGCTCCATGTTTGGAAGAAGACGTCCGGTGCCGGAGCTTGCTTCCAGCAATTTCATGCAACGCTCCTTCGGGGAACGTGTCGCGATGAATGCGCCGATCCAGGGAACTGCGGCGGATATCATAAAGATTGCGATGAACCGGGTGCATGACAGATTGTTAAAGGAGGGCTTAAAGTCCAGACTTCTGCTTCAGGTACACGATGAACTTCTGGTGGAGACCGCGCAGGCAGAAGAGGAAGCAGTCAAAAAGATCCTGGAAGAGGAAATGCATCAGGCGGCGCAGCTGAAAGTGGCGCTGGAGATCGACATGCATACAGGAAGAAACTGGTACGAGGCGAAATAGATGAGATTTGTTGGAATTACCGGAGGCGTTGGAGCCGGAAAAACAGAGATTTTAAATTTTCTTGCAAAGCAGGATGGGATAGAGGTCATGCTTGCGGATGAGATCGCGCATGAGCTGATGGAACCGGATGGAGCATGTTATGAGAAGCTGACAGAGCTTTTTGCCGGGGATGGCGTATTTGCGGACGATGGAAGTATAAAAAGAGACCGCATGGCGGAAGTGATCTTTTCGGATGCCGCAAAGCGGGAAGCGTTAAACGCGATCGTACATCCGGCGGTTAAGGAGTATGTGACAGAGCGTGCCAAAAAAGAGAGGGAGCGCGGAGTGCTTCGGATACTGGTACTTGAGGCGGCGCTTCTGATCGAGGAAGGGTATGACTGCATCTGTGATGAACTGTGGTATATTTATACGACCGAAGAAAACAGAAGAAAGCGGCTCATGGAGAGCAGGGGATATTCGAAAGAAAAAGTAGCGCAGATCTTTCAGAGTCAGTTAAGTGAGGAGACATACCGGAAATACTGCGCGACAGTAATAGATAATAACGGAGCAAAAGAGGATGCCATAAGGCAGGTTGCCGGATTGCTGAAAAGAAAGGAGTATCAGATATGATAACGCCGGACGAACTGGTATTTGGCCTGGATATCGGAACACGAAATGTCGTTGGTTCCGTAGGATATAAAGAGGATAAAGTATTTCATGTGATCGCACACAGCGTCAAGATGCATGAGACGCGTGCCATGCTTGACGGACAGATCCATGACATCGGACGTGTGGGAAATACGATACGTTTCATAAAAGAAGATCTGGAGTCACAGCTGGGACAGCAGCTTTCCGATGTCTGCATCGCGGCTGCGGGACGTGTGTTAAAAACCGTGACGACCACGGTAGAGCACAAGTTCGCGGAGGAGACGATCGTCACCGGAGAGGACATTCATACCCTGGATCTGCTCGGAATCGAGCAGGCACAGCAGGTGCTCGCAGAGGAGAATGATACGAAGTACAAATTTTACTGTGTCGGCTACTCGGTTGTGCATTATTACCTGAATGATGAGATGTTTACGAATCTTGAGGGACATAAGGCGGATACGATCGCGGAAGATATCATTGTGACCTTCCTCCCGGAGGATGTCGTGGACGGTCTTTATTCCGCAGTGAATCTCGCGGGACTTGAAGTAGTCAATCTGACACTCGAGCCGATCGCGGCGATCAATGTCGCGATCCCGGAAAACTTTCGAATGTTGAATATCGCACTTGTGGACGTCGGAGCCGGAACATCGGATATTTCGATCACAAAGGACGGAAGCATCATCGCATACGGCATGATCCCGCATGCGGGGGATGAACTGACGGAGCTGATCGTGCAGCAGTATCTGGTAGATTTTAACACTGCCGAGGAGATGAAGCTTGCGTCAACGTTTGATGAGACGGTGGAATTTAAAGATATCATGGGGATTTCCCATATCATTCCGTCAGAAGAGATCTGGGAGCTGACTGCGCCGACGGTGGAAAAGATCACATCCGAGGTGGCGGAGAAGATCCGGGAACTGAACGGAAATAAATCCGTGAGCGCCGCGTTTGTTGTCGGCGGTGGCGGAAAGATCCACGGATTTACCGAGAGCCTGGCGGAGTATCTGGAGCTTCCGAAGGAGCGTGTGGCACTGCGTGGCGAGGAAGTCTTACAGGCGGTAAAATTTGAGCAGGAAAGCGTAAAGAAAGATCCGCTTCTGGTAACTCCGATCGGAATCTGCTTAAATTATTACGACCAGAAAAATAATTTCATTATGGTGCATTTTAACGGCGACCGGATGAAATTATACGATAACGGGCATCTGACGCTGGTGGATGCGGCGTTAAACGCGGGATTCCCGAATGAGGATCTGTTTCCGAAACGCGGGAAGGAAATCAATTTTACCTTGAACGGAAAGCCGAGACTGATCCGCGGCGAGGCGGGGGAATCGGCGGTCATCCGTTTTAACGGAAAGATCGTGAGCATCAACACACCGTTAGAGCCGAACAGTTACATATCGATCACGCCTTCCACAGCAGGAGAAGACGCGACCTGCACGATCGAGATGCTGGAAGAGTATAATAAGGATACGATCGCTTTTTATGTGAATAAAAAGCTGGTAAGCTGTCCGCGTCTGGTGGAGGTAAACGGCGAGATCCAGCTTCCGTCCTACCAGATCCAGGACGGGGATGTGATCGAGACCAGAAATTATTATACCGTAGGGCAGCTCGCGGAGTTCATGGATTTGATATTGAATAAGAATTATGATATCCTTGTGAATAACCGTGTGACGGACGAAGATGAACCAGTTTATGAGAATTTTGAGGTCGAATGGATGGTAGACGAACATCCGGTGTTTGATACGGCAGCAGAAGCATCAAAGGAAACCGGCGCGGATGCGGCGAAGACAGAAGCGGGCGTAAGTGCAGACATGGAAGCGGCAGAGCCTGGAAAAACGGTCGGCACAGATGCAGAAAAACAGGATGTACCGGAAACGGATGCGGTATCCAAAACGGATCAGGAGAAAGCGGATACTGCGGAGGCAGAAGAAGACGGTGCAGAACCGGCGGCACCTCTGTTCCCGACGGATCTTTCCGTGATCGTAAACGGAAGACCGGTGCTGCTCCAGGGAAAACCGGTGTATGTGTTTGTGGATGTGTTTGAGCACATCAAATTTGACTTAAACGCAGGCAACGGAAGACCGATCGTAACCAAGATAAATGGTGTGGACGCGCGCTTTACACAGCAGCTCCACAGCGGAGATAGAATAGAGATTTACTGGAAAGAGAATTAAAATGGATTTATGCAGTATAGCAAGCGGCAGCAGTGGAAACTGTATCTATGCGGGGACAGATGACTGTCATCTGCTCGTGGATGCCGGGATCAGCGGAAAGCGGATCGAAAACGGATTAAACAGCATCGGACTAAAGACTGCGGAAATGGACGGGATACTGATCACACATGAGCATTCCGACCACATTGCGGGGCTCGGTGTTGTCGCAAGAAAATATGGGATCCCGATGTACGGGACGAAAGAGACGATCGATGCGATCTTACATACTTCCTCCGTGGGAAAGGTGGATGAGAGTCTGTTCCATCCGATCCTGCCGGATGAGGCGTTTACGATCGGTGATATTACGGTAAAGCCGTTTTCCATTTCGCATGACGCGGCAAATCCGGTCGCCTATGTGATGGAGCATGACACAAAGAAAGTGGCGGTTGCCACGGATCTTGGAAAATATGATGATTATATTATAGACAAGTTACAGGGATTAGATGTATTATTGTTAGAAGCGAACCATGACATCCGTATGCTTCAGGCGGGAAGCTATCCCTATCCGTTAAAACGCAGGATCTTAGGAGAGCGGGGACATCTGTCCAATGAGGCGTCCGGTCAGCTCCTTGGAAAAGTACTGCATGATAAGATAAAAAAGATCATTTTGGGACACCTGAGCAAGGAAAATAACTATGCAAAGCTTGCCTATGAAACGGTGCGCCTCGAAGTGACCATGGGAGATAACCCTTACGACGGATCGGATTTTTCGATCTCTGTCGCGAAGCGGGATGAGGTTTCAGAGTTTGTAAGTGTGTAACAGCGAATCAGGCTGAGCAATAAATGGGAAAAAGAAAGGATAAAAAAATGGAAAACACAGTTGACAAGACAATTATTACCGTAGTCGGAAAGGATACCGTAGGTATCATCGCAAAGGTCTGCACCTATCTTGCGGACGCGCATATCAATGTACTTGATATTTCACAGACGATCGTGCAGGGATTTTTCAACATGATGATGATCGTTGATATGGGCGGAGCAGACAAGGCATTCGGAGAATGTGCGACAGATCTGGAAAAATTAGGCGAGCAGATCGGCGTCAGCATTAAATGTCAGAAAGAAGAAATTTTTGAGCAGATGCACAGAATCTAACAGGAACGAGGAGAGAGCATGATAAACATTTGGGAAGTCAAAGAAACAAACAACATGGTGGAACAGGAGAATCTCGATGTCCGCACCATTACGATCGGAATCAGCCTGTTAGACTGTATTGATTCTGATTTACAGAAGTTAAATGATAATATCTACAACAAGATCACGACAGTGGCGAAGGATCTTGCGGCTGTGGGAGAAAAGATCGAGCGGGAATTCGGAATTCCGATCGTAAACAAACGTATCTCGGTTACTCCGATCGCACTGGTCGGCGGCGCGGCATGTAAAAAGCCGGAGGATTTCGCAACGATCGCGGATACGATGGATCGCGCGGCAAAGGCAGTCGGTGTCAATCTGATCGGCGGCTATTCCGCACTGGTGTCCAAGGGAATGACAAAGGCAGATGAAATGCTGATCCGTTCCATTCCGATGGCACTCTGCCGCACCGAGCGCGTGTGCAGTTCGGTAAACCTTGCGTCTACCAAGACCGGTATCAACATGGATGCGGTAAAACTGATGGGAGAGATCTTACTCGAAGTTGCGGAACAGTCCAAAGACCGTGATTCCGTAGACTGCATGAAACTCGTGGTATTCTGTAACGCCCCGGACGATAATCCGTTCATGGCGGGAGCGTTCCACGGTGTGACCGAGGCAGATGCGATCATCAATGTCGGTGTCAGTGGACCGGGTGTTGTAAAGACTGCGCTTGAAAAAGTACGTGGCGAGAACTTCGAGGTACTTTGTGAGACGATCAAAAAGACCGCGTTCAAGGTTACCCGTGTTGGCCAGGCGGTAGCGCAGGAAGCTTCCAAACTTTTAAATATTCCATTTGGTATCGTAGACCTTTCTCTTGCACCGACTCCGGCAGTGGGAGACAGTGTGGCGGATATTTTATGTGAGATCGGACTTGAATATGCGGGTGCGCCGGGAACTACGGCGGCACTGGCGCTCTTAAACGACCAGGTGAAAAAGGGCGGTGTTATGGCATCTTCCTATGTCGGCGGCTTGAGCGGCGCGTTCATTCCGGTCAGCGAGGATCAGGGAATGATCGATGCGGTACAGGCAAATGCCATCACGCTGGAAAAATTAGAGGCAATGACCTGCGTATGCTCCGTTGGACTGGATATGATCGCGATCCCGGGCAATACCAAGGCAACCACGATCTCTGGTATCATTGCGGATGAGATGGCGCTTGGTATGGTAAACCAGAAGACCACAGCGGCACGTCTGATCCCGGTTATCGGAAAAGATGTTGGAGATACGGTAGAATTTGGCGGACTGTTCGGATATGCGCCGATCATGCCGGTCAACAAATATTCCTGTGATGCGTTTATCAACCGTGGCGGAAGAATCCCGGCACCGATTCACAGCTTTAAGAACTAGAAAAAAATGCAGGATACCTTTTCCGCAGGCAGGAACGCGGGAGAGGTATCTTTTTTATACCGATTTATGAGGAAGGGAACGAAAAAGTGGCAGAGATTCATAAGATCATTCTTTTTCGCGGGGCGATCGAAACTTTGAGTTATTTTTCCAGACAGCTTGAAGTACATTTTAAAGAAAAGGGCTGTGCGGTGTTCTGGGTGGACATGTCGAACGCGAAGGAGAGCGCAAAAAAACTGGCAAAGTTCTGCAAGCCGAAAGGAACCGCAATGATCACGTTTAATTTTATCGGTCTTGGTGGCGAGGAAGCGTTTGTGTGGGAAAAAGGGGAGACGATCTGGGAAGCAATGCAGGTAAAGTGCTTAAATCTTCTGGTCGATCACCCGCTTTACTATCACAAATATCTGGAAAAAAAACATCCGGGCATGACCGTATTCTGTCTGGATCGCCAGCATGTGGCGTTTATAAGGGAGTTTTATCCGTGGAATGAGGTGCATTTTCTGCCAACGGCGGGAAATCTGCTACTCCGGGATCCGGGGGAAGCTGCTTCTAAGGAAAGCCTGATCCCATACCTGGAACGGAAGTATGATGTCATATTTATCGGGAATTATGCGCCGCTTCCGGATCTTGCAAAGCATTTTCCGATGCAGTCGAAAGAGTATATCGATTACTATTACCGGATCATTGACGATATGATCGCGCACACGGATCTGTCACTGCACGAGGCACTGATCAAAAATCTGCGCGAGGAGATCGGGGAGCTTTCCACGGAGGACTTAAAGACCGGAATGGTATCCATGGTATTTCTGGATCTCTATGTGCGGACCTATTTCCGGGCAAAAGCGGTCTGTGCGCTGGCAGAAGCCGGGATCAATGTGCATCTGTTTGGCAAGGACTGGGATAAACTGATCTGCGCGAAGCGGGAAAACCTGATCTGGTGCGGCGGACAGGTGGATTCTGCGGAGTGTGTGCGCGCGGTGCAAAACGGCAGGATCTGCTTAAATGTCATGCCGTGGTTTAAGGACGGGGTGCATGACCGCATCTTTACCGCCATGTTGAATGGCAGTGTGGCGCTTACGGATGACAGCATCTATCTGCGTGAACTGTTTTCGGATGGAAAAGAGCTGCGCTTCTTTGCGTTAAAGCAGATCGAACGTCTGCCGGAGATTGTAAAGGAACTGCTGGATGATCCGGAAACGGCAGAGCGTATCGCGGCAGAGGGCTATGAGGCGGCATGGAAGGCACATACCTGGGAGAAGCGGGCAGAAGTGCTGGACGCGTATCTGAGGTAAAAAACAGCGGTCTCAGGCCGCGGGAACTGTTACAGGAAAAGAGATCGGAAGCGGAGGAGAGAAATGCGACGGACGGTTTTTATGTGTATCGAACTTATATTTTTTTGTTGGTTCTTTTTGCCGCTTTTGCTGAAAGGAATCTTAAATGTCGGAAATTTCGCGGGGATGTGCCTGTCGGCACTGGCGTTTTTTTATACCGGCAAGCAGAAGTATGTGTCAGGCCTGTTATCCATGCTTCGGGAAAACAGGGGATTTTGCATTGCCGAGTGGGTGGTGCGGATCGCTGCTGTGGCAGTATGTCTGCTTCTTGCCGTTTCCGCAGTGCGCATTGCGGCGGCAGGATACAAAAAAGCGCCGGATCCGGCGACACCGGTCATCGTGCTTGGATGTAAAGTGAAGGGGACACGTCCGAGCAGGATCTTACAGGAGCGGCTGGATGCGGCAGATGCCTATCTTTCCACACACCCGGAAGCGTCCTGCGTGCTTTCCGGCGGACAGGGAGCGGACGAGGAGATCTCTGAGGCTTCCTGCATGTACGCGTATCTAAGAGAGAAAGGGATCGAAGAGAACCGTCTGATCCTGGAGGACCGGTCAGTCTCGACGGCGGAAAATATGGCGTTTTCCAGACAGATTTTTGAAGCGCGCGGGATGGGAGAGAAAGCGGTCATTATCACCAGCGAATTTCACGAGTACCGCGCGCGGATGCTGGCAGAAGCGTGTGGATTTACGACTTACGCCTATGGTGCATCCACAGATCTTTTGTATTTCCCAACGTATTTTTTGCGGGAAGTGCTCGGGGTGTCCTATTATACGGTGCAGGATGTCGTGACATCGGGAAAGTAACAGCGGGAAACTGGCAGGAAGAAAAGGGCAGAAAGAAAAAAACGGATGTGAAAAATTTCACATCCGTTTTTTGATGATCGTTTATCCGAACAGATTTATTTCTGAGGACCAGCTGCAACAAGAGCTTTTCCTGCGTCATTTCCTTCGTATTTTGCAAAGTTCTTGATGAATCTGTCTGCAAGATCAAGTGCTTTCTTCTCCCACTCGGAAGCATCAGCATAAGTATCACGCGGGTCAAGAATACCAGCGTCTACACCAGGAAGTTCTGTCGGAACTTCGAAGTTGAAGTATGGGATGGTCTTGGTCGGAGCATTTAAGATCGCACCGCTTAAGATCGCATCGATGATACCACGGGTATCTTTGATGGAGATACGTTTTCCGGTTCCGTTCCATCCGGTGTTTACAAGGTAAGCCTTAGCGCCGCTCTTTTCCATCTTCTTAACAAGCTCTTCTGCGTATTTGGTCGGATGCAGTTCCAGGAATGCCTGGCCGAAGCAAGCAGAGAAAGTAGGAGTCGGCTCTGTGATTCCACGCTCGGTACCTGCAAGTTTTGCGGTGAAACCGGACAGGAAGTAGTACTGTGTCTGTTCCGGAGTTAAGATAGATACCGGAGGAAGTACGCCGAATGCATCTGCGGATAAGAAGATTACGTTCTTAGCTGCCGGTGCGGAAGAGATCGGGCGAACAATCTTTTCGATATGGTTGATCGGATAAGATACACGGGTGTTTTCGGTTACGCTCTTATCTGCGAAATCGATCTTTCCGTCTGCGTCGAGTGTTACGTTCTCAAGAAGAGCGTTACGTTTGATCGCATTGTAGATATCCGGTTCAGAATCCTTGTCCAGGTTGATAACCTTTGCGTAGCATCCACCTTCGAAGTTGAATACACCGTTGTCATCCCAGCCGTGCTCGTCATCACCGATCAGAAGACGCTTCGGGTCTGTGGAAAGAGTAGTCTTACCGGTACCGGAAAGACCAAAGAAGATAGCGGTATTTTCACCGTTCATATCAGTGTTTGCGGAGCAGTGCATGGAAGCGATGCCCTTAAGCGGCAGATAGTAGTTCATCATGGAGAACATACCTTTTTTCATTTCTCCGCCGTACCATGTATTGATGATAACCTGTTCACGGCTTGTGATGTTGAATACAACAGCGGTTTCAGAATTTAAGCCTAATTCTTTGTAGTTTTCAACTTTTGCCTTGGAAGCGTTGTAAACAACGAAATCCGGCTCGAAGTTCTCAAGTTCTTCTGCAGTCGGTTTGATGAACATGTTGGTAACAAAGTGTGCCTGCCATGCAACTTCAACGATAAAACGGATAGCCATGCGGGTATCTTTGTTTGCGCCGCAGAATGCGTCTACAACGAAAAGTCTCTTATTAGAAAGCTCTTTTAAAGCGATGTCCTTTACTGCTTTCCATGCTTCCGGAGTAGCTTTATGGTTATCATTCTTATATTCATCAGAAGTCCACCATACGGTATCTCTGGAATTGTCATCTTCTACGATGAATTTGTCTTTCGGGGAACGACCGGTGTAGATACCTGTCATAACGTTGACAGCACCAAGTTCGCTGACCTGTCCTTTTTCAAAACCTTCCAGATCCGCTTTGGTCTCTTCTTCAAATAACATTTCGTAAGAAGGGTTGTACACAATTTCGGTGGTTCCGGAAATGCCATACTTGCTTAAATCAATTTTTGCCATCTTAATTTAACCTCTTTTCTTAAAAATTAGTAAATAAGTAATACCTTAAACTGCCCTTATCATAATTATTATACATTATTGGGTTATAAAATCAACAAAAAATCGAGGGCATTTTTTCATTTATCTGAAATCAGATATTTTCCCGGAAGTAAATGAGATTTTTTATCGCGGAAACAGATTGACAGAGAGTGTCTTTATCACTAGAATATGCAAAGTAAGGCTAAACTAACCAAAAATAATACAAACTAACCAGAAGCAACAAAAAAGAGGAAGAGAAGCATGAGAAAAATTGCAATTTACGGAAAGGGCGGAATCGGAAAGTCGACAACGACCTCCAATGTGGCGGCGGCGTTTTCGGATCTGGGATACCGGGTATTACAGATCGGCTGCGACCCAAAGGCGGATTCCACCAAAAACCTGACAGCAGGAAAACGGATCACATCGGTTTTGGATGCGATCAAGGAAAAAGGCGATGACCTTGCAGTGGATGATGTGCTTTACCGCGGCTATGGAAATGTATGGTGCGTGGAAGCGGGAGGCCCGACACCGGGAATCGGATGTGCGGGAAGAGGGATCATCACGGCATTTGAAAAATTAGAGGAGCTTGAGGCTTATGATGTCTGTAAGCCGGACATCATTTTATATGATGTGCTTGGTGACGTGGTTTGTGGCGGTTTCGCCATGCCGATCCGCGGCGGTTACGCGAAGGATGTCGTCATCGTGACATCGGGAGAAATGATGTCCTTATATGCGGCTTCCAACATTGCGAGCGCAGTAAAGAACTTCGGAAAAAGAGGTTATGCGCATTATGCGGGAGTGATCTTAAATTCCAGAAATGTTCCGGATGAGGAAAATACGGTAAGAAAAGCGTTAAAAGAGATCGGCGGAGACATTATCTACACGCTGCCGAGGGACAGTGCGGTCCAGGAAGCGGAAAACCAGGGAAAAACAGTGGTGGAAGCGCTGCCGGAATCACACATGGCGGAGTGCTACCGGAATCTGGCAAAACAGATCTTAGAAGTGACGACGGAGGACGAGGAATGATGAATGGCTGCGACTGTTACGGAGAAAAAACACTTCATTATGTATCTGCCGCGCACGGCGGATGGGGGATCGTGCGGATCGCCGCACAGGTTCCGGAGAGCCATCAGTTATTTGTATGCCCGTTTGCCTGCGGGCGCCATGGAGCGCTCGGCGGTGAGATGAACGGGATCAAAGACCGGATCTCCTATCTCTTTATCACGGAAGCGGATATTGTTTCCGGTGAATTTGAAGAGCTGATCGTAGATGGAGTAAACGAGCTGTTTGAGGCGCTGGAAAAGCAGCCGAAAGTGCTGTTTGTTTTTACGGCGTGTCTGGATGACCTGCTTGGAACAGATCATGAACCGATCTTAAAGCGGCTTGGGGAACTCTATCCGGATACCCATTTCAGACATTGTACGATGAATCCGATTTCGCTGGATACGACGCTGCCGCCGGGAATCACGGTGCAGATCAATATGTACAGTCTCTTGGAGCTGGCGCCGGAGCGAAAAAAGCAGGTAAATCTGCTCGGATGCAATGTCCCGCAGAAAGAGACGGATGATATCCGCACGGTACTGCAGCAGGCGGGCTATGAACTTGGCGTTCTTTCCGCGTGCCGGGACTATGCGGAATTTGAAGAAATGGCAAAGGCGGAGTTGAACCTTGTGATCTCGCCGGTCGTACTTGCGGCGGCAAAGAAAATGGAAAAGAAGTTAGGAATTCCATGGCTGAGACATCTGAGAAGCTATCGGCTGGACGAGATCGATGAGATGTATGCCGAACTTTCGAAACAGCTGAATACCGATCTTACGGAAGCGGCGGCAGAGTTTCGCAAAAAAGCAGAGGAAAAGATAACAGAAACGCTTGCTGTGATCGGCGATTATCCGGTTGCCGTGGATTATCAGGCGGTATTAAGACCTTTTAATCTGGCGCTCGCCCTGACGGAATACGGATTTAAAGTCGGTCTGGTCGCAAGCAATGGGATCCCGGCTTTTGAAAAGGAAAGTGCAAAAAAACTAAAAGAGATGGTGCCGGATGTTGTGTTTACAGATCCGATGCATCCGCAGTCGGTGCAGTATCCGCATGAAGGCGAAGAATATCTTTGCATCGGTTTTGACTGCGGATATATCACAAAATCCAAAAAACTGGTCGAACTGGTTGAGGATGAGGGACTGTTTGGTTATTCCGGTGTCATGGAACTGATGAACCGGATGCAGGATGCGTTCCTGACCAAAGCGGATGTAAATAAAATGATCGAGGGGGCGGGACTGATAATATGAGCAGACTATGTATTGATTTACCACCTTTTGCACCGGACTATTCCGGCGCCGCATCTGCATTTTTTGATCTGGGCGGCATTATCGTGATGCATGACGCGTCCGGCTGTACCGGAAATTATACCGGTTATGACGAGCCGAGATGGATCGGTTCCAAGTCGGCGGTGTTCTGTTCCGGACTGCGCAGGATCGATGCGGTTATGGGAAATGACGAGGCGTACATCAAAAGAACGGTGGATGCCGCAAATATCTTAAATCCGAAGGTGATCGCCTATCTGGGAAGCCCGGTGCCGATGGTGATCGGTATCGACCTGGAGGGGATGGCGTATGAGACGGAGAATATGACAGGGGTTCCGAGCTTCGGGATCAGCACCACCGGAGAAAAATATTATGACAAAGGCGCGTCCGATGTTTTTGTAAAGCTGATCAAACGGTTTGCAAAAAAGCCGGTGAAAAAAGAGGACGGCGCGAAAAAAAGCGTGAACCTGCTTGGCATGATCCCGTTGGATGTCGGAAATACAGGAAACTGTAACCGCATCCTTACATTTGTAAGGGAAAACGGTTTTGAGATCACGGCAGACTTTGCAATGGGACTGTCGGTGGAACAGATTGAGAAATGCCCGTTGGCAGATCTTAATATTGTGGTATCGCGCTGCGGGCTTGAGGCTGCCAGATATCTGAAACGCAAGTATCAGATTCCTTATATCTGCGGGGTTCCGCTCGGAGATGGCGAAAATCTCTTAAAGAAGATAAGAGGAGAGCAGGAGGAAAAAGAACAGAAAAACTCCTGTTCGCGCAGGATACTGATCATCCATGAACAGATCATGGCAAATTCTCTCAGGGAAAAATTAGAAGAGAACGGATGCACCAATGTGACAGTCGCGTCTTTCTTCGGACTGGAAAAAGAACTGCAAAGAGCCGGGGATCTGCACTTAAAAGATGAAGCGATGACAAGAAAGATATTAAATAAGGAAGATTATGATGTCATTGTGGCGGATCCGGAGGTTAAAAAGCTGTTTCGGGAGAGACATCCTGTGTTTTTTGCATTGCCGCATGCGGCGGTGTCAAGCAAAGTCCACTGGAATGCAT
This sequence comes from Roseburia yibonii, assembly GCF_014297335.1. NCBI lineage: Bacteria > Bacillati > Bacillota > Clostridia > Lachnospirales > Lachnospiraceae > Roseburia > Roseburia yibonii. The sequence goes on along the minus strand of NZ_JACOQH010000004.1, from coordinate 209,625 downwards.
ACCGGGAATATCTGGGAGATGACATGGAAGATTTTATAAAAGAGATAGCTTCTGTCTCATAATGAGGCAGTGCAAATAAAAAAGAGAGGAAGAAAAAAATGAGGAAAAGAATGAAAAAGTTAATCGCGATGCTCAGCGCGTCTGCAATGCTCGTCGCAAGTTTTGCGGGCTGCGGACAGACAGCAGCGGAGAGTGACACAAAGGAAGCATCTACACAGGCGGAGATCCAGACAGAGGAAGCGTCTACCATGCAGACAGCAGCCAATGACACGGATGGGGACACCAGAGTGATCGTGGATGATACCGGAGCAGAGGTAACACTGCCAAAGGAGATCCACCGGGTCGTTATTTCATCCATCCTGCCACTGCCATCTGTTTACTGCCTGTTTAAAGGATCCGCAGATGACGTGATCGGAATCCATCCGAGCTCCATGGCAGCAGCGGAAAACTCTTATCTGATCAACGTTTTCCCGGAACTTGAAAATGCGGATACCAGCTTCGTAGAAAACGGAGAAGTAAATATCGAGCGTCTGCTTGAGATGAAGCCGGATGTTGTATTCTATGCGGCAGCAAATACCGAAGAGCGTGAAATGTATGACAACGCCGGAATCCCGGCAGTTGGATTTTCTACCAGCAACGCAGGATATGACTGCGTGGAGACCTATGCGGACTGGATCGCCCTGCTCGGCCAGATCTACGGGGAAGAAGAAAAATCCAATGAGATCATCGAGTACGGCAGACAGGTAGCATCCGAAATCTCAGCAGTGACAACGGAGATTCCGGATGAGGACAAGCCGAAGGTGTTAGTTTTATTTAACTACAGTGATGGTGTGATCAAGACATCCGGCTCCGGATTCTTCGGACAGTACTGGATCGAAACAGCCGGCGGTATCAACGTGGCACAGGATCTGCAGGGAACACCGGAGATCAACATGGAACAGATTTATGAGTGGGATCCGGATATCATCCTGCTTACCAACTTTACTCCATATCAGCCGGATGACCTTTACAACAACACGATCGCACAGGATGACTGGAGCAATGTAACTGCAGTAAAGAACAAACAGGTATACAAATTCCCGCTTGGAATGTACCGCTGGTTCCCGCCTGCATCTGACACTCCGCTGGTATTAAAATGGCTGGCAAAGACCATTCAGCCGGAAGCATTTGCAGACATTGACATGGATCAGGAGATCAAAGATTACTATCAGAAATATTACAATGTAGAACTGACCGATGAAGATGTAGATACGATCTATCATCCGGCAAGCGCAGCAGCCGGACAGTAAGGAAGTTTATTTATGCAAAAAAAAGGAAAAAAGACAGCAGAAAACACAATTTTTTATATCATCCTTGGAATTTTGCCGTTTCTTGCGGCGCTGATCTGTCTGGGCATCGGCAGATATTCGATGTCGGTGTCAGAGACAGTGACAACGCTGTTTTCCAGATTTACAAATGCAAAAGTGGATAATACGGCATATACGGTCATCTTTAACGTCAGACTGCCGAGAATTATCCTTGCTGCAGTAGTTGGCGCAGGACTTTCCTGCGCCGGTGCAGCATTTCAGGGACTTTTTTCAAACCCGCTTGCAACGCCGGATACACTTGGAGTAGCGAGTGGAGCATCCTTTGGAGCGGTACTTGCCATGCTGATCGGCGGAAATATGATCGGCATACAGGGAATGGCACTGATCTTCGGTCTGATCTCCTGCCTGATCACATTTCTGATCGGGCGCAGCAGCAGACGTGGCAGCATTGTCATGATCGTGCTTGCCGGTCTTGTGGTGTCCTCGGTGTTTGAAGCACTGGTATCACTGATGAAATATGTGGCAGATCCGCAGGATGAACTGCCGGTCATCACTTACTGGCTGATGGGAAGCATGTCGAGGGCAAACTACAAAAATCTGGTGATGGGTATTCCGTTTATCGTGATCGGGATCATCATCATCTTTGCGCTGCGCTGGAGACTTAATATCTTATCGTTCAATGAAGATGAGGCGAGATCTCTTGGCGTGAATGTAAAGATCCTGCGGGTCGCATTTATCCTCGCGTCATCCATGATCACCGCGTCCTGTGTGTCCATGTGTGGACAGGTAGGCTGGGTAGGACTTTTAGTGCCGCATATTTCAAGAATGATGCGCGGAAACAATAACTGCAAGGTGATCCCGGTCAGCATCAGCCTGGGCGCATTCTTTATGATTGTCATGGATACCTTTGCAAGGAGCGCAACCGCATCGGAGATCCCGATCTCTATTTTAACGGCGATCATCGGAGCACCGGTGTTTATCGTTCTGCTGAAAAAGACAGGAGGATCCTGGGCATGAGATTTGAAGTGAGAAATGGCAGTTTTGGCTATAAGAACAGAAAGATATTAAACGATATCAGTTTTTCCATTGAGGACGGTGAGATCCTTTCCGTACTTGGCTCTAACGGTGTGGGAAAGACAACGCTTTTAAAGTGCATGATGGGGCTGCTCCACTGGGAAAAGGGCGGCACCTATATCGATGATGTGGAACTTTCACAGATCAAACAGAAAGAAGTATGGCAGAAGATCGCCTATGTGCCGCAGGCAAAAGGCTCCACCTTCGGATTTTCGGTACTGGACATGGTCATGTTTGGAAGAAGCGCGCATCTTGGCACTTTTTCACAGCCGACCAAAGAGGACCGTGAGATCGCGGAGCAGGCTCTGGAGGATCTTGGAATCACTTATTTAAAAGATAAGATCTGTTCCGAAATGAGTGGTGGAGAACTGCAGATGGTTCTGATCGCGCGGGCGCTGACGATCCATCCGAATATGTTGGTTTTGGATGAGCCGGAATCCAACCTGGATTTTAAGAATCAGCTCATTATCTTGGAGACCATTGAAAAACTGGCGAGGGAAAAGAATATCTCGGCGATCGTAAACACACATTATCCGGATCATGCGTTAAAGATCTCAAACAAGGCGCTGATCCTAAACCGCGATGGCACGAATTTTTATGGAAATGCGGCAGAGGTCATTAACGAGCCGAACATGGAAAAATCGTTTTCCGTGCGTGTCCATATTGATAATTTTACGCTGGATGAACGTGAATACAACTGTGTGGTTCCGTTGAATCTGCTTTAAATTAGAAAAAGGAAAAGAAGAAAGGGAAGACCATGAGGGTAGTAACGTTTGCAGGCGCACATGCATGCGGAAAGACAGCCGTGATCATGAAGGCAGTGCAGAATCTAAAAGAGCAGGGCATCCATGCTGCGGTCATGAAGTTGGACTGTATTTCAAGTGAAGATGATAAGATCTATGAAAGGGCAGGCATTCCGACGGTTAAATATTTGTCCGGGAATACCTGCCCGGATCATTTTTTTGTGCAGTCCATCGAACAGGCCTATGCGTGGGCCAGAGAGCGCGGTGCGGATATGTTAGTTACGGAGAGCGCAGGGCTCTGTGGCAGATGCTCGCCGCATATCCGGGATATTCCGGCGGTCTGCGTGATCGACTGTCTGTCCGGAATCTCCGCACCGTTTAAGATCGGGCCGATGCTCTGGTACGCGGATTATGTCGTGATCACAAAGGGAGATCTGGTTTCCCCGACAGAGCGGGAGATCTTTCTTTACAATGTCAAAAAGGCAAACCGGAAAGCGCGTGTCTTTTTTGTAAATGGCTTAAACGGACAGGGAATTTATAAACTCGATCAGATTTTGCAGACAACCGGAGAAATACAGGCAATCACCGACAAGTATTTAAGATTTACCATGCCGGCTGCCGTCTGCACATACTGTGCGGGTCAGACAAAAGTAGGAGGAAATGATGCAGTCACCAGAATCAAAGCAGGAATGCTGGAAGAATGAGCTTGAAAATCTTCCGGCAGAACAGATCTGTACCAGATATACCGAAGTTTTGGAATTATTCAAACAGTTTGAAATTCCGGTCATTTATCCGGATGTGACGGTGAAAGAACTGATTGCGGCATTTCCGAATCATGTGTTCCGGGATCGCGGCACGACAAGGCAGGAACTCTATGAAAAAGTAAAAACCTGTATGGCAGACACCGGAGATACAAAGGACGAGACACCGGAAAAAATCGAGACGATCACCATTGTCGGCGGTCATGACAAAAACGGACAGGCGGAACAAAAAGAGGTCTGTCTTCACCGGGGTGAGGTCGTCTGTGTGGTCGGAAAGACCGGATCCGGAAAAACCCGATTTCTGGAGGATATTGAATATATTGCCGATGGGGATACCGTCACAGGGCGCAGGATCTGGATGAATGGCAGACCGGTCGGAGAAAAGCAGCGCGAGGCCTGGGAAAATCATTTCTGCGCGTATCTCTCCCAGACGATGAATTATGTGATGGAGCTGACCTGCGCGGAATTTCTGCAGATCCATATTTCCTGCCATACGCCGGAAAAAGAGAAAGAACGCGTGGAAGCACAGATCGACCGGATCCTCGCATGCGCGAATTCCATTGCGGGGGAACCGTTTACCAGAGAATCCTATATCACGCAGTTGAGCGGTGGACAGTCGAGAGCGCTGATGATCGCGGACATAGCCTATATATCCGACGCGCCGGTCGTTCTGATCGATGAACCGGAGAATGCCGGGATCGACTGCGAGGAAGTGATCCGTCTTCTGGCGGGAAAGGAAAAGATCGTGCTTATTTCCACACACGATCCGCTGATCGCGCTTTCCTGTGAAAAGAGGATCGTGATCCGCAACGGTGGGATCGCAAAGCTGCAGCAGCGCAGCGCGTGCGAGAAAGAATGGAAAGTGTATCTGGAAGAAGTAAACCAGAAAATGAAGATGATTCGGGGGAAAATACGGAATGGGGAAAATATTATGGAACAGCCACAGGGCATCCTATGATCTGTGGGCGGATCTGCCCAGTCCGATCAAGACGACATTTCGCAACAGCTGTTACGAACAGATCAAAAAACTGTATCAGCAGACTGGCTATAAATATCAGGCGTATATCCCGGCGGAACCGGCGGGCGGAGCAGACGCGGAGGATATGATCATGAACATGCCGCTGCAAAAGATCCCGGGCGCATATCTTGCGATGGGATTTGGAGAGTGCGCGCACCGGAAATTCAAAGACCGCCTGCTGGTGCCGGAGGCATACTGCCACAGGGAGAATTACGCGTATTTTCCAGAAGTGATGGTCATAGATAAAAAGCGGCTTGGAAAACGAAAGCTGCCGGAGACCTACGAGGCGCTCACCGATGTTTCTTATCGTGGGGAGATCTGCCTGATCGGACAGATGGATGATATGGATCCGCTGATCCCGGTATATCTGTACCGGAAATTTGGGGAGAAAGCCGTGCGGGCATTTGTAGAAAATATAAATTGCTGTGCTGCGCCGATCGAGACGATCCGGCATATCGGAAAAGCGGGAAATACCTATGGCTCTGTTTTTGTGATGCCGTATTTGTTTGCGCAGATCTGTCTGGAAAATCCATACGCCAGGGTACAGATCCCCGCAGATGGCGCAGCGGCGGAAAACTTTATTTTGTTTTGTACAAAAGAAGCTTACCGGCAGGGCTGCACCAAAAACATATTAAACCAGGCACCCGTGCGCAGAGTTTTTGAAGAAAAGTATTTTCCGCTCTGTGATTCCCCGATGTTAAAGATCGATGCGGCGTGCAAAGACCGGGTGATTTGTGAGGAACTCGCAAGGGTTCGCACTATCATAAGGGATACCAGAAAACGGCAGGAACGTTTTAGCAAAGACGCAGCAGACTCTTGATCTGGAACGCACCGCGCAGGATCACAAACTGGAGCGCTACGAGCACGATGTGGAACAGGATCGTCGCTTTTCCCATTTCAAGTCCGGTGATACAGGTGATCGTGTAGGGGATCGAGCTGACCGGTGATACACCGAGGTTTGATTTTACCGACATGGATATGCCGAGTGTCATGATGAACAGGCCGATCAGATAGACGACCAGCCGGATCTTTATATTGTCATTTTTTTCTGTAACTTCTGTGTGGTTCAAAATAAATCTTCCTTTTTTAAATTACGGTATACAAGATCCAACATATGAAAAAAAGCTTCGCGGTCTTTGTCAGAAAAGCCGGAGAGAGCCATTTTATCGATCTTTTGGAACGTCTGTTCCACATGTAAAAGACGGGATCTGCCAAGTGGTGTCATGGAGACATAAAGAGAGCGGCGGTTGCCGTCTTTCATTTCGCGGTGGATCAGACCGCGGTCTTCCATGCGCCGTAAGATTCCGGTCACGGAGGCGGAATCCAGATCACATCCGTGCGCGATCGCCTTTTGTTCGCATGGCTCATGTTCCGCAAGAAATTCCAGGATTTTCGGTTCCCCGGGTTTCAGATCGGTTTCGTTTTTTAAATCCTGTACGATCATTTTCTGACAGCTCAAATGGCAGGCGCGCAGCCTGTAATGTAAAGAATCTTTCATAAAAGTACCGTTTGTGCCCTTTCTTTTAATTGCTTGCCTGCAAACAATTAGTATACAAACTATTTGCGGACAAATGATAATATGGCAGAAAACAGAAAAATGTCAAGAATAAAAGAAAAAATCAGTTTGACTTTTATCCGGGAACATGTTATATTACTTACCGACAAGCTGTCGGTTACAAAATCCGGTTTTGAACCGGGATAAAAGAAATGGTGAAAACATGCGGGTAGTAAAGGAAGCAGAAGAAAGAAAAAACGAGATCTTAGACGTGGCAGAGCGCCTTTTTGGAGAAAAAGGATTTGACAATACCAGTACGAACGATATCTTAGAAGAGATTGGGATCGCGCGCGGGACGCTGTATTATCATTTTAAGTCCAAAGAGGACATTTTGGATGCAATGATCGAACGGATGACCGAGCAGCTGCTTGCAAAGGCAACGGCGATCGCGGCAAAAAGCGAGATACCGATCTTACAGCGGATCACGCTTACGATCCTGGCGCTTAATGTGAACAACGAGGCGGGCCGGGAAGTCATGAAGCAGGTACATCGTCCGCAGAATGCCCTGATGCATCAGAAGCTGCAGGAAAAACTGCTAAGCGGGGTAAATCCCATAATGACCGGGCTTTTACTGGAAGGAATCGAGCAGGGGCTCTGTCATACGGATCATCCGGCGGAGGCAATCGAGATGGTCATGCTGTATTCCAACACCGCATTTGATGACCTCATGGAATACAGTGAGGCGGAAAGAGCAGAAAAGATCGATGCATTTATTTACAATACGGAGCGGCTGTTCGGTATGGAATGCGGCAGTATGCGGGATGTGATCCTGCCGGTCTTTGAAAAGAACGGATCATTATAATTTATGTAAGAGACAGGAACAGACATGGTTCCTTTCTTTTTTAAAACATTACCGACAGACTGACGGTCGAGAAAACAAGGAGGAGATGTAGAATGCAACATCAGAATAGTAATTTTAAAAAATTTTTGCTGCTGTGGTCGGGAGAGCTGGTCTCCGCAGTCGGCGGCGGGCTTACGAGCTTTGGACTGGGAGTCTATGTGTTCACACAGACAAACAGTGCCGCGAGCACAGCGCTTGTCACACTGTTAGCATTTCTGCCGACGTTATTGCTGAGCGTTCTGGCGGGCGTGCTTGCGGACCGGTATGACAGAAGAGTGCTTATGATGATCGGGGATGGCTGCTCGGCGATCGGCGTCCTTTACATACTGATTTGTATGCTGCGGGGAGGAGCGGCGCTCTATCAGATCTGTATCGGTGTGGTGATAAGTTCAGTCTTTTCCTCCTTGCTTGAGCCGTCCTACCGCGCAACCGTGACGGATCTTCTGACAAAGGAAGAATATTCCAGGGCAAGCGGGGTGATCAGCATCACGGGAAGCGCCAGATATCTGATCTCGCCGGTTCTTGCGGGGGCACTGCTCGCAGTCAGTGACATCAAGCTCCTGTTGGTGATCGACATCAGTACGTTCTTCCTCACAGTGACTTCAACGGCGGTCGTAAAAAGGGCGATCCATGAGTCGAAAAAAGAGAGCAGAGAATCGTTTGGGGAGAGTTTAAAAATCGGATTTCGCGCGATCACAGACAGAAAAGGCGTATTGATGCTGATTTTAGTATCCTCGGTGATCACCTGCTTTATGGGAGCTTTGCAGATCCTTGCGGAGCCGATGATCCTTGATTTTGCGGGAAGTGCCACGCTCGGAGCGGCAGAGACGCTCTGTGCCTCGGGAATGCTGGTATCCGGTGTGTTTCTCGGCGCGTGCGGGATCCGGAAAAATTATGTGAAGGTGCTTGTGACTGCCCTTATATTTGCAGGAATTGGCATGATCGGTTTTGGATTAAAGGAAAATGTGATCGTCATCTGCGTGTTCGGATTCCTCTTCTTTGCGGCGCTGCCGTTCGCAAACAACTGTCTGGATTATCTGGTTCGCACCAATATCCCGGATGAATTGCAGGGACGTGCCTGGGGCGTGATCGGATTTTTGTCGCAGATCGGTTATGTCGTGGCATATGGGATTTCCGGGATCGCTGCGGACGGGATCGCAAAGAAGATGGCGGTCGGCGTGGGAAGAGGCGCGGCAGTCGTGGTGATGGCGGCGGGGGTACTTCTTGTCGTGACGGCAGGATGCCTGTATCCGATCAGGAGTATCCGTGACCTGGAAAGGAGGAGCGCATGAGAAAAAGACTGATCTTAAACGATATCAGAAAAAACAGACTGTTTACCGCAGCAACGGTGGCATTTATGACGGTCTCCGCCATGCTGTTTGCTCTGACGGTGCTTTTATCCGTCTCCCTGCTGTCCTCGATCCAGACGCTGATGGAGCAGGCAGAGACACCGGATTTTTTACAGATGCATGCGGGAACTGTAAAGGAAGAAGAAATAAGTGCGTTCGCAGAGGCACACCCGGAGGTGGAAGACTGGCAGGTCATGCCTTTTTTAAATCTGGAAAACAGTAAGATCAGTCTGGGAGAGCATTCGCTGGCGGACAGTACACAGGATAATGGACTGTCCGTGCAGGGGCAGAGCTTTGACTATCTGGTCGATCTTACCAATGAACTTCCCAAAGTTTGGCCGGGTGAGGTCTTTGTCCCGATCTGTTACCGGGCACAGTATGAACTTGCGCCGGGCGATGTCATGCAGATCGGAAACCGGAAATTTACGATCGCCGGGTTTATCCGCGATTCCCAGATGAATTCCATGATGGCATCTTCCAAGCGCTTCCTGGTAAATGAAGCAGATTATGAAAGTATGCAAAAAGAGGGAACGGAGGAATATCTGATCGAATTCAGGCTGCATGAGGGAACGGATACCGGGGTGTTTGAAAATGCCTATAAGGAGGCAGGGCTTCCGGATAACGGACCCGCAGTCACAAAGCCGTTGATCCGCATGATGAACGCGTTGTCCGACGGGATGATGATCTTTGTCATTTTGTTGGTCAGTGTGGTGGCAGTCATTATATCCGTGATCTGCATCCGTTTTCTGCTGCTGACCCGAATGGAAAAGGAACGAAAGGAAATGGGAATGCTCCGGGCGATCGGCATGGCAAAGGGTCAGATCCGTGGACTCTGGTTTGCAAAGTATGTGGCGTTTTCCGTGGCGGGAGCATTGATTGGTCTTCTTCTGACCGGTCTGGCACAAAAGCCGCTGACCGCGCAGATGCAGGAATTGTATGGCGGCGTGGCGATCGGTGGTTGGACCATATTCGGAGCGGTACTCGCGGTGCTGCTGGCAGAGGGGATCCTGCTTCTTGCGGTACGGCGTATTTTAAAAAGAAAGGAACAACTGCCGGTGCTTTCCTGTCTGTATGATGTGCTGGAGCAAAAAAAGGGCAGGGAATACCGAAGTTATTTTCTGATCGCTGCGGTGGCGGCGGCATGCGCGTTTTTGATGCTGGTGCCGGCAAATCTGCATCACACGTTGGATTCGCCAGAGTTTGTGACTTATATGGGGATCGGAGATGCCGGACTCCGTATGGATATCCGGCAGACGGACGATATCGCGGGAGTGACAGCGCGGACGGCAGAGCAGCTTGCGGGAGATGCGGATGTAGAAAAGTATGTGGTGTTAAAAACGAGGTCGTATTCCATGGGTCTGCCGGATGGCAGTACGTCAGCACTTACGGTGGAAGAGGGCAATCACAATATATTTCCGGTCCGTAATGAAAAAGGAGAGGCACCGAAAGGAAAGGGACAGATCGCATTGTCTGCGCTGAATGCAAAAGAAACCGGTCTTACAGTCGGAGATTCTTTATTGCTCAATACGGAAAAAGGGGCAGAGAGATACACGGTGTGCGGGATCTATTCGGATATCACGAACGGAGGAAAAACAGCGAAGGCCTGCCGGATCGCGGATGAGAAAGCACCGGTTATGTGGAGCGTTTTTTATGTTTCCTTAAAGGATCATGTCTCAGAAAAAACATGGATAAACAAATATCAGCAGCCGGAGATCAAGGTAACAGACATTGCGGATTATGTGAAAGGAACATACGGGCAGACGCTAAAGGAGATCCGGCTGGCAGCGGTTGTGGCGACCGGCATATCGGCGGGGATCCTGTTTGTGGTGACAGCCCTGTTTCTGCGGCTGACCATAGAAAAGAACCGTTATGCCATTTCCTTAAAAAAAGCCATTGGATTTTGCAGCAGGGATATAAAAAGAAGTTACCGGATCCGTGGATTTCTGCCTGCATTCTTCGGGATCGTGACGGGGATCCTTTTCGGAAACACCTGCGGGGAAAAGCTGTGCGGAAGCATTTTAACTTCGTTTGGTGCAGAAGGATTTTCCTTTGTCACGGACTGGCGGATGGTGTGCTTTTTAATCCCTGTGACATTGTCGTTTGCGGCAGTGGCAGCAGTGGAAGCGGGAATATGGGAAATAAAGAATATCAGAGCATTTGAGTGCTGTATCGGAAAGGAGTAAGACATGAAAAAACTGCTTGAAGTAAAGAATTTATGCAAAGATGGGATCTTACACCGGGTTTCCTTTGCCGTGGAAGCCGGGGAGATGGTGGCGGTCATGGGGCCGTCCGGCTCCGGAAAGTCCACACTTTTATACAATATCGCGGGACTCGATCAGCCGACGGCGGGAGAGGTATGGCTGGACGGAACAGAGATCGCGGGTCTCCCAGAGGATGAAAAGGCGGCACTTCGGCTGCACCGGATGGGATTTGTGTTCCAGCAGATGAACATGCTTTCCAATCTGAACCTGATCGATAACATTTTACTGCCGGCGGTGCAGGCACAAAAAGGGAAAAGAAACAAAACCAGATCAAAGGATACGCTCATCCGGGACGTAAAAAACTGGATGAAAAAACTTTCCATCGAAGAACTGGCAGAGCGGGACATCGCGCAGGTGTCCGGCGGACAGCTGCAGCGCGCATGTATTTGCCGTAGTATGATAAACGCGCCAAAGATCCTGTTTGCGGATGAGCCGACCGGGGCACTTAACATGAGCGCGGCGGGAGAAGTCATGGATGAATTTGAGAGATTAAACAGTGCCGGGACAACGATCCTTATGGTGACACATGACAGCAGAGTGGCGGCAAGATGCGGGAGGATCCTGTATCTTTTAGATGGAAAGATCCGCGGGGAGTTAGAGCTTTCGGATCAAAAAAAGCAGACTGACATGGAACGGATGAAATGCGTCGAAGCATGGCTTGGGAAGATGGGCTGGTGAGAAGAAAAGGATTGACAGAGTGGATGTCCTGATTTATAATGACTAAAAATAATGGATTAGTCAAAAAAAGGAACAAATGGTATGCCAAAGTGTTATACAAACCAGGAAAAAGATGAGATTAAAAGACGGCTGATGGAAGAAGCCGGATATTGTATGGCGCAGTATGGGATCAAAAAAACGACCGTGGATGAGCTGGTAAAGCGGGTTGGGATTCCCAAAGGGACGTTTTATCTTTTTTATGAATCCAAGGAGCGCCTGCTGTGGGAAGTGATCCTTGTGGCGCATGAACAGATGGAGCGGGAAATGGCAGAGAAGGTGGCAGCGGTCGATCTCACAGGGGATACGCTCGATGCGCTCACAGATCTTTTCCTTGGATTTTATCAGATGGCGGAAGAGATGCCCGTCTTACAGATCTTAAATTCAGAGGAAATGAATCTTCTGACGAAAAAGATTCCGGCGGAGGAGATCGCGGCGCACCAAAAGGAAGATACCGTGGAAATAAGCCGGCTGTTTGCGCAGATCCCATTGTGTGAGGGTGTGGATATCGGCGCGGTAACGGCGGCATTTCATGCAATATATTTCGCAACGCTGGAGCGGGATAAAATAGCCCCGGAGGATTATGAGAAAGGGCTGCGCCTGCTGATTGGCGGCGTACTGATGCAGATATTAGCGTAAGAAACATAATTACAGTCAGATCTGGCTGTAATTATATTTTACCATTATTTTGACTAAAACACTAAAAACAGTCAGAAAGGAAGAGGATGATGATTCAGGTAGAACATTTGACCGTGGGATATGAGAGAGGAAAAAACATCATTACCGATATGAGTTTTTCTGTGAAAAAGGGTGAGATATTCGGTTTTCTCGGGTCGTCGGGAGCGGGGAAGAGTACATTGCAGAAAGTGCTGACCGGAATGCTGACCGGTTATGAGGGGAGCGCATCTGTTGCGGGTGTGGAGTGCCGGTGTTTTGACCGGGACTTTTATGAAAAGATCGGGGTTGATTTTGAATATTCAACGATGTACGAAAAACTGACGGCACGGGAAAATTTAAAGTTCTTTGGTTCTCTGTATAAAAACGGAACACGCGACATTGAAAAACTGCTTGACGCGGTAGGGCTGCTTGCGGACGCAGATAAACGTCTGGAGTCTTACTCAAAGGGCATGCGGTCAAGAGTGAATTTCATAAAGGCGATCCTGCATGACCCGGAAATCCTGTATCTGGATGAACCGACCAGCGGGCTGGATCCGGCAAACAGCAAAAAAATGAAAGAGCTGATCAAAGGGGAACAGAAACGTGGAAAAACGATCCTTTTAACCACACACAATATGCAGGATGCGACAGAGCTTTGTGACCGCGTCGCGTTTATTGTGAATGGAAAAATATGTGCGCTCGACAGTCCGCATCATCTGATCATGGAAAAAGGGGCGAAGAAGGTGACCTATACCTGGGAAGAACATGGGGAACAGACGGCGGAATGCAGGCTGGAAGAGATCGGAAACGAGCAAAAGCTGCTGGAACTGATCCGGGCAGGCAGACTGCGTTCCATCCACAGCAGTGAACCTACATTAAATGATATATTTGTAGAACTTACCGGAGAAAGTCTGGGATAAAGGAGAAAAGAGGATGAGCAGAGTTTTGGGAATTATAAAAAATGATATGTATTTTCAGAGAAGGACGGGAATCTATCTGCTGTATCTGATGCTTACGATCCTGTATCTGGCAGTTTTGCATGCGGTCCCGGCGGACTTAAAAAAAGTAGTGGCAGAACTTTTGATCTTTACCGATCCGGCGGCAATGGGACTGTATTTTATGGGGGCGATCCTTTTGCTGGAGAGAAGTCAGCATCTGGAGCGCGCAATTTTTGTTTCTCCGGTCAGAATCCGGGAATATGTGGCGGGAAAGGCAGTTTCCCTTGGCGTCATTGCAACAGTGGCAGCCCTGATCCTGCAGCTTTCGGTGGATCGAAGCGGGCTGACGGTCGGGTATTTTTGCGGAGTTGTTTTTTCGGAAATGATCTTCTCATTTTTCGGGCTGATTGTCGCGACAAAGATCCGGGATCTGAATCAGTTTGTGCTTGCCACAGTCCCGATAGAACTGGCAGGTTTTGTGCCGGTGATCTTTTCCATCTCAGGGATTAGACAAAGCGTATTGGCTTATTATCCTACGGTGATCTGTTTTCATCTGATCGGTGGAGAAAAAATAAACGGAGTCCAGTGGCTGGAAGTGGCCGCACTCACATTGTTACTTGCGGTGGCAGCGGAAAACAGTGTCAGAAAACTGTGGTATGGATGCAGCGGGAAAAAGGGAGAAAGATAAGATGGAAATTTACTGGAAAAGTTTTAAACAGATGTTTGATGTCTTAAAAAAAGATAAGATGCTGCTTGCGGCTTGCATTGCACCGGTTCTTGCGGGAGTTTTGTTCCGTTTTGGCGTGCCGCGCCTGGAGCAGGCGTTGTGTGCAGGGCTTCATCGGAGCGTGTGTATTTCCCCATATTATGCGCTCATTGATATTGCTTATGTTATGATCGCACCGATCCTGCTGTGTTTTTCTGCCGTCATGCTTCTCTTGGATGAACGGGATGAAAAGATCGTGAATGCCTTTTTGGTAACGCCTTTGATGAAAAGGGGCTATCTGATCTCAAGAATGGGATTCCCGGCGGCTGCGGCGTTTGTGTGTACGCTTGTGTTGCTTCCGCTGTTTCGCCTGACTTCCATTTCACTGCAAATGACAGGAGTGCTCGCATTTGCGGGAACCCTGCAGGGCATATGGATCGCGGCTCTGATCTTAAAATTTTCAAAAAACCGCCTGGAAGGGATGGCAGTCTGTAAAATAGCGACACTGACCATTTTGGGGGCGGCGATCCCGTTCGTGATCCGGGGCAGAGAAAAATACTTTTTTGCCTGGCTGCCGTCATTCTGGATGGGAAATGGAATGCTGTCTGGCAGTGAAAAAGAGGTGGTCGTTTCGATCAATGTTTTCCTTGTGTGGATTTTTGTGGTATCCTATACAAAGGATGTGGACGGAATCTCTTTGTTTGGAGATAGCTTACCTATAGGAAAAAGAAGGGGAGAAGAAAGATAAGATGCGACAAAGAAGGCATGACATTGACAATTTAAGGACGTTTTGCATTTTGCTTCTGGTTCCTTATCATGCGGCAATGGCATTTAACTGCTGGGGAGAGGCAAATTATGTATGGTTTGGCGAGAGCAGGACCTTGAGTGCTTTCGTCACCTTTGTTTCACCCTGGTATATGGCGGCATTGTTTCTGGCGGCAGGTTTAAGCGCACGGTTTTCCCTGCAAAAACGTGGAATGACGGGCTATGTGAAAGAGCGGATAAAAAAGCTTTTGATCCCGTTGGCAGCAGGATTATTTACCGTTGTCGCGGCACTTACCTATTATGCGGACCGCTGGCATAACGGATACGCCGGAAATTTCTTCTCCCACTACCGGATCTTTGTTACGAAGATCACGGATCTGACCGGATATGACGGAGGATTTACACCGGGGCATCTGTGGTTTTTACTGTATCTGTTCCTCATCAGCATGCTGGCGCTTGGGATATCAAAATTGCAGGAAAAGTTTTTAAAACAGGTACATTGGAATACGCCGTCCGTGTGGAAAGTCTGGCTGCTCGGTCTGCTCCCGGTCAATGGAAAGCCGGTGCTTGATATAGGCGGAAAGAGTATCGGTGCGTATCTGGCGTTTTTTCTTATCGGGTACTATGTATTTTACCGGGAAGATGTCACAGCAGTTTTGCAAAAATATTTCCCGCTTCATTTGGTGATCTTTCTGATCGCAGATCTTTTCAATGTCTATCTGTTCTGTTATTGCAAAGATCTGCATGCGGCCATGAATACGGTGTGCATGTTTGTGGCGCAGTGGTTTGGAATTCTTACTGCGGTTGGATTCTTTTCAAAATTTTTGGATTTTTCAAATGAACGGACAGCATTTCTTTGCAAAAATTCGTTCGCTTTTTATATCTTGCATTTTGTATTTCTTGTGGCGGCACAGTTTTGTTTCAGCAGATATACGAGCAGTACGGTACTTCTTTTTCTGGTGCCATGTGTGGTGGCGTATCTGATTACGTTTTTGTGCTGCGTGCTGTTTTCACGGATGAAAAAGTGGGTGTCCGGCGGAGCAGGTAAAAGAGATGGCGTGAAAAAGTGAAAATAGAAGATGGTGGGAATGTGCCTGAAAACAGGATGTATGAGGAAATAAGGATCAGATGTGGAAACGTCTGGTTCTTATTTTTTTGGAAAATATGAGGCGGGAGTGGGACTTCTCTGGGGTAAAAAATAGAGTGGGTGGTTGTCGAAAATTGACGGAAAGATGGCGTTGTGGGGGAAAGAAGGGGGGATTATAATTAGATTAGGAACTTAAAATGGAAGTAGCATTGCTGATACTTTGTATCTTGGAATAGCGTAAAAATGCTGCAAGATACCGTGAAATAGATCAATTGATTTCAATAAAGTAATTGAGAATTATGCATCGTAAAAGTGTGATTAATTGAGAAAACAGCTATGAAACTGTATGAGAAGTCTATCAATTTTTGTCAGAAAAATTGTAGTAAAAATATTGTCTAGATGAAGATGAAATCAACTGTCCATTGACGAGTTGTTCTATTTTGCATATACTAAATTTAGCAGAACCCAACACGCCTCTCAACGATGCAGATTATGTTGGGCTTTTTGCTATGAGGAAAAAAGTGTATATGAGGACATAAGAGATATATGGGGTCTATATGAAAACGGATTGCTGTATGTTCGACAGAAAATCATTATATTATATTTTGTGGAATGAACCAAGAAAGGCAAAAACATGAAGAAAAATGTTGCAAAGCCAATAGTCAGAAAAATTAAAGATAACGAGATAGCATTGGAGCAGTTTGAACAATCGTTGTGGATAGAATCTGAGAAGACAAAGGATATCATTATGAATTTTCCAACGGTTTATATTCATAATTGGCCTGAAACAGATAAATATGAGGTATATGTGGGCGAGTCAAATAATATTTTTAATCGAACCAGAGAGCATTATCATAATCGCATAAAAGATGAAAAATGGCAACATAAGTTGATTGGAAAAGATGCAACTCTGTATATTATTGGGCATGAGCATTTTAATAAATCATTAACTTTGGATATTGAAAATAGATTAATGCATTATCTGATGAGTGTAGATAAAGTTAAACAGGTACATAATGCCAGAGAAAATCCGCAGAATCATTATTATCCATCGGATGAGTTTGAGCTTATATTCAGAAGGATCTGGCGGGAACTTCATAATTCAAATGAAGAACTATTTCCGAATGAAAGTGTGATCAAAGATTCCGCTATTTATAAGGCATCTCCGTTACATAAATTAACAGATGGTCAAAAATATGTAAAGGAGAAGATATTAGAACGAATTGACATTGCCTTGCAACAGGATGAAAAACAAATAATTTTTATAGATGGGGAAGCTGGAACAGGGAAAACGGTTTTGAACAGCAGTATATTTTATGAACTCTATTGTAAGGAAGAGAAGCGGGGAAATTCTGATTTTAGGTGTAGCATGGTCGTTAATCACAATGAGCAGATAAAGGTATATTCAGATATAGCCAAGAAACTTGGCATTACGGAAAAATATGGAGAAGTTATAAGTAAAGCGTCTCACTTTTTAAATAGACATCCAGAAGACGATTCCGTAGATGTTGTATTTATTGATGAAGCACATCTTCTATTTACACAAGGAAACCAAGGGTATCAAGGGGAGAATCAGTTGGATGATATTGTTAAGAAGGCAAAAGTAGTGGTAATTGTATTTGACGAAAATCAAGTGTTGAGAATGGATCAATATTGGGAAAGTCAGATGATCGATAAATATCGTAATAAGGCGATTGAACAGGAAAATCATTTTACATTAACTGAACAGTTGCGTATGAAAGCCGATAAGGACACTTTGGATTGGATTGATTCATTTACTAAGAGCCAAATTATTAATAAAATTCCACATAATAGTTATGAAATAAAAATATTTGATTCGCCAGTTTCTTTGGAAATGGAAATACGGAAAAAAGCTAGTAAAGAGGAAACCAGATTGTCACGGCTGATTGCAAATTATGATTGGGATTATAAAGAAAACAGTAGACCTCAAAATAGATTGCAAAAGTATTGGGAAGTATTAGTGAAAAGAGATAACTGGCATAAGCCGTGGAATTATGAATTAAAAAAGGAATTAGATACAAAGCAAAAAAGAAAAATGAAAGAACAATCTTGGGCGGAGCAGGAACATACAATTGGAGAAGTTGGATCGACTTTTACGATTCAGGGTTTTGATTTGAATTATGCGGGAGTAATATTGGGGGAATCGGTTAAATATCGTAATGGAAAAATAATTTATGATCCAAATGAGACCAGTAATTCAAAGGTGACAATGAGAAAAACATTAAGTGATGGATCAAAGAAAAACTTTGCAGAAGAATTATTGAAGCATGAAGTACGTGTGCTGATGACTCGCGGAGTCAATGGTTTGTACATATATGCATGCGATGATCAATTAAGAGAAGCATTGAAGAAAGCAGAATTACAAGGGTGATTAAAATGACAGAAGAAACGATCAGGCAGATATTAAAATTCAGAGATGACAGGGACTGGAAACAGTTTCATAATCCAAAGGATCTGGCAATATCCATTTCTCTTGAGGCGGCTGAACTTCTTGAAGTGTTTCAGTGGAGTGGGATAGATGTTTCCGATGAAGGAAAAAAGGATAAGATTAAAGAAGAACTTGCGGATGTTGTGAATTATTGCGTGCTTATGGCAGATGCCTGCGGATTGGATCTGGATGAAATCGTTCGAGAGAAAATCAAAGTGAACAACGAGAAGTATCCGGTAGAAAAAGCAAAAGGGAAAAGTGATAAATACGATAAGCTGTAAAATATTTTGAAAGGTGGCAGTGATATGCAGTTACCATATTCCGAGGAACTGAATATTGAATATCTGGGACGGCTATTTGACAATACCAGCGAGTGCTATAAGTTTTTCTGGTTTAAGGCGATCGTTGCAAAAGTGACAGAAGGAAAACGGGAATTAACTTACGAAGAACTTGTGGACGAAATGATTGCCGATGCATGGTATATGGTAACTGAATATCATCTGAATCTGGGACCGAAAGATACATTGGAATGCCTGGTGGATTTGATTAAAAAGAAGAATGCAGGGCTAAAATCATGTGAGAAAAAATCTGTAATTATTGATTTCCTTCGGACAACAGATGATAAAGAAATTTTGAGTAAAAAGCGAACGTTAACCTACAATGTGCCGTATCGTCTACAAGCTCCATTCATGTCCAAGCTTAAGGGAAAAGCGTGGAATGTTGGGGAAAATGAGCTGATAGCAAAAATCAATCGGGAGAATCGTCTGATATATTATTTTACTGCTTTGAATGGATTGTCTACTAAGATTATTGTTCAGGAAGATTGGGCGAGATACATTATAAAAAATCAGGAAATTATTCGGGGATGGTTGGAATACAATATGATTTTATATATTCAAAAACGTAATCCAAGTGTTCCGGGAATAGCAGACAAGCTGCGTCCGCCACAGGAGCGTAAGCTGGAAAAGGTAAAGAGGTATTGGAAACTTATTTTGCCTTTAGAACCAGTGCGTGAAATATATGGAGATCAGATATTGACGGACACAGATATTTCTATAGATCATTTTGTACCATGGTCGTATGTGGCACATGACGAAATGTGGAATCTGAATCCTACGACAAAGAGCATAAACAGTTCTAAAAGTAATAATTTGCCGGATTGGGATACATATTTTGAAAAACTTGTGCGGCAGGAATTTCAATCTTATCAGTTGATTTGGAAATATGATATAGTTCATAAAGAATTTGAAAAATGCGCAAAAGAACATATCAACAATGAAGATATTCGCTATCGCATTTATAGAAGAGGGCTTGTATTTCCGGAATTTTCAGGAGAATTGAAGTCAATTATTTTGCCAATATATCAATCTGCCAAGAATTGTGGATTTGGCAGCTGGCAGTATCAGAGGGGAGAGTTATGAAAATATATAATAAATTGGTTAGAGACAAGATCCCAGAAATAATCGAAATGGATGGGAAAAAATGTGTCACACATATCCTTACGAATGAAGAATACATAGCAGCACTTGAGATGAAGCTGAATGAAGAAGTGGCAGAGTATCAGGAAGATAAAAATCTGGAAGAAATGGCGGACGTCCTTGAAGTGCTTCAGGCAATTTGTGTGGCAAGGGGATATTCACTTGAGGAACTAGAAAGGCTGAGAGCAAAGAAAGCTGATGAGCGCGGAAAATTTGCAGACAGGATTTTTTTGGAATATGTGGAAGATGGAAAATAGAGTAAGAGAAGGTGTTTGTATTCTGAAAAAACAGGCTGATATGAAGCAATTCAAGATTATGTATAAATCTTATGAGAAGTCACAAAGGAGAATGAAACGATGGAAATTAAAAGCATATTGATAAAAGATACAACAAAAGAGGAAAGAATCCGCATTGTACAGGAAGGACTGAGCCAGTGCGGAGGGGTATGTGATTTTTGTAATGGCTGTGATAATCTGGGCGGTGGTTCGGTAGATGCAATTTATGAGCCATATATTAATGGTGAAAAGGAACTGCGGGAAATCAATGAAGCGTACAGAAGTAACTCCGGTCTGGTAAAGTAGGTGAAGATATGAGACCGCCAGAGATAGACGCTTCTACAGAAGCGGAAAGAAGACAGTATATAAAGGATACGTTTCCGTGTATTGCTGACTGTGATATGTGTGGTCTTTGCACTGTTTTTAAGGGCAAAGATCCGGAACTCGCATATGCAGATTATATCAGTGGAAAACGAAGTTATTTGGATGTGTCCGGAGATTACAGATAAAGAAGATAGAGTTGGGAGATGGATTAACATGACGCATGAACAATTTAAAGAAGCGGCGGATTATTGGAATAAAAAGGAACGGACAGAAATGCCGCAAGAAGCGTTAAAGCAGGCGGTTGAAGCCTATGTGAGTGCCAATAATACCTGCGCACTTGCAACAGGAACCGGTGATTATGTTCGTTGTACGCCAATCGAATACAGTTTTCATGATGAAAAATTCTGGATGTTTTCAGAGGGCGGAGAAAAATTTATTGGTTTGGAGAAGAATGCGAATGTATGTCTTGCAGTATATGACAAGTACGATGGCTTTGGAAATCTAAAGAGCGTTTAGGTCATGGGAAAAGCCGAAATGATTGAGCCGTTTTCTGATACTTATAATGCTCATGCATCCTATAAAAAGATTCCATTGACCGTGCTGCAAAAACTGGATACGCCTATGAATCTTATCTGTGTGACGCCAATCAAGATCGAGGCATTGTTTTCGAATTTCAAAAAAGATGGGTATAGCAGTAGACAGACGTTGATTTGTTAAAAATATGATTTTGGTAATAGAAAATGAGATAAGGTAATGTGGAAAATTTATATTTCTTATTGGTGAGTAGGCAGCTTATGATAGCTGTCTATTTTAATTGTAATTCGGCAATAGAGTATATTTGATGTCAGTAATAAGTCCTTATAGTGCATGAACAAATCACGGACTAGGTCGGGGGATTGAGAAAATATAGGTAGGAGGCGGAGAATCAAATGAAGCGTGGATTGTATAGAAGAGAGTGGAAAACCGTCGAAAATTGTCGGAAAGATGGTGTTGTGGGGGAAGAGATTGGGATTTATAATTAGTTTAGATGAGGTGTTAAGTCAATAGATGTAGAAAAGATAATGATTGTATCGAATTCAAATTAGTAATATCACAGATGAAGTAGTACAGAAATGTATAAAAGAATCAAGAAAAGAAGATTCGAGGAATACCGCTTTATGGTGGATTAGTAAAAGGGCTTGTGATATCGTTCTTGAAATGTAGCAGTGACATATGTTCTTGGGCGAACTAAAATTAAACTACCACCTGAAATGGTGATTGCTAGCTTAAGTGAATCAGCTATATAATGACGGGTTTATGGGATCAGAAAATATAAATTTTCTAACTTGATTTGTTGAGAGGCTAGAATGAGTACCATAATAAAAAAATATATTTTGTATTAATTTACTAAGGAGGGAAAGTAATGTTTGAAAAGGGTTCAGAGTGGCGTAGATGGGATTTACACGTTCATACGCCAAATACCAAAAAGAACGATAACTACAAAGGGGATACGGTAGAGGAAAAGTGGAAAAATTTTTATTCTGCAATAGAAACATACATTAATTCCACAGATGAGAGAAAAAAAGTTTCTGCTATTGGAATTACGGACTATTTGGCAATTGATAATTATAACAAAGTTGTTTCAGACGGAATTTTAGTAAAGGATGAATTGGCAATTTTCCCCAATGTTGAAATGCGAATAACTCCTATGGGGAAAAAATCGCCTGTAAATATTCATTTTATTTTTAATCCAGATTTCGTAGACAAATTAGAGAATAGATTTTTTGGGCGATTAGAATTTGAATATGGACGAAAATATCATGCGACTAAGTCTGATTTGATTGAATTGGGAAAAAGTATGGGAATAGAGGATAATGAAGAAGCATATAAAAAAGGTATTGAACAGTTTGTTCCTTCTTATACAGCAATTAGTAATTTGTTTAAAGATGATGTTGAATTAAGAGAAAATACATTAATAGGAGTTGCAAATGGTTCCAGTGATGGTGCTTCTGGAATTAATAAAGGTGAGGGGGGAGATCAGCTGAGTCTAACACGTTTTGCGGTTTATAAAATGTGTGATTTCATTTTTTCTTCTTCTGATAATGATATTAATTATTTTCTTGGCAAAGGAGTTGATAGCGAAGAGGAAGTTAAGGCTAAGTGTGGTTCATTAAAACCTTGTTTTCATGGTTCCGATGCGCATTGCATTGAAAGACTTTTTGAACCTGATAATAGCAGATATTGTTGGATAAAATCAGACACTACATTTAATGGATTAAAGCAAGTAATATATGAACCTGAGGCTAGAGTTCGAATTGGAGAACTAAAACCAGAGGAAAAGGCAGATTATTATGTTATTGACAAGGTGGTAATTAATGAAGATGGTTTTTCGGATGAGCCAATAGAATTTAACGATAAATTGACTTGTATCATAGGGGGAAAATCTACTGGAAAATCATTATTATTACAGAATATTGCACGTGCAATCGATAATCGGCAAGTTGAGGAGAAGATAAATATTTCAAGGGTACCGTCTCGTGAATTAAATAATGTTTCTGTGTTTTGGAAAGATGGAGATATAAATAATAATGGGAATTTTGATGAAACGCATAAGATAGTATATATTCCACAAACATATTTAAATAGGCTTACTGACGAAGGAGAAAAAACTTCTGAAATAGATAGAATTATTCAAGATATTGTATTGTTAGATCCTAGAGCGAAAAATGCCTTTGAAAAAATGGAGAATGACGTAAAGATGTATAAACCATCTTTGGATAAGAAAATATATGACATGCTTCAGGCATATTCAGAGATGACTTCCATAATTCAGGAAAGAAATGAAATTGGAACAGAGTCTGGTATAAGAAAAGAGATTGAAAAGTTAAAAATGCAAAAGGAAATAATATCAAAGGAAACCTCAATATCAGAAGAGGAACTTAAAAAGTTTGATGAAGCTATTAAGAAAATTTCAGTTCTAGAATCTGTGATAAGGAATGCAATAGAAGAAATTGGATTAGTAAAGGATATGTCTTTACCCGTTGAAAAAACAAATATCCTAGGAAAATTTTCAGAGGATACATTTAAGATAATATTAGATTTTCAGGAAGAAATATTGGAGCAGGCTGGGAATAAATGGAATGTAAAGAAAGATGAAATTGTTTCTAAATTGCTTTTTACAAAAGTAGATGCAGAAGGTAAAAGGGAAGAGGCTTTAAAAGTAAAGAGTGAGCTAGAACAGAAAGTGATTGAGAATGAGGCGTTAACAAAATTATCAGAACAAATCAAAAATGAGGAATCAAAATTAGAGGTTGTGTTAAATGCAACTCAAAAATGCAATGCAAAGAAGAAAGAATATGAAGAAAAGCTGGATGAGGTTTCAAATGCAATAAATGCCTACAAAGAAATACATAACAATTATGCTAACGTAGTAAATGAAAATGCAGAAACTAATTCTGACGGATTAGATTTTTCTGTTGGAATCCAATTTAAAAATGATGCATTTTGTTCTTTTATTAAGGAGAGCATTAACAATAATTCTTTAAAGAGAATTGGAATTGCATTCGACGATAAATTTAGAGGAGAAATTTTCACAAAAGAATTGTTGAGAGACATTATTGACAAGTTGGTAAAAGAAGAGCTAAAGCTTTTAAAAAATAAAACCATAGAAAGTGTATTGCGTGATATACTAAGTGATTGGTATTTGGTTTCATATAATGTAAAGCTTGAAAATGATAGTATAAATCAGATGTCTCCAGGTAAAAAAGCGCTTGTCCTTTTAAAATTATTAATTAGCATGGCAGATAGCAAATGTCCAATATTGATTGATCAACCGGAAGATGATTTGGATAATAGATCCATTTTCGATGAATTGATACCTTTTATACGTAAGAAAAAGGTTGAACGTCAAATAATTGTTGTTACTCATAATGCAAATGTGGTTTTAGGTGGAGATGCAGAAGAAATTATTGTCGCAAATCAGGATGGAAATAATTCGCCTAATTATAAGTTTAAATTTGAATATAGATCTGGTTCAATAGAGAATTCAACTATTGTTTATGAAAACGATGGAACAATTCGAAAAGGCGTTTTGAATGAAAAAGGCATTCAGCAACATATATGTGATATTCTAGAAGGCGGAGAGCGAGCATTTGATTTGCGTAAACATAAATACAGCATATAAGTAGGTAGATATGTATGAAAGAAGTTCGGGAGGTACAGGTTGAAAACTGAAAAGGCTAACTATTAAAAGTCAAGTCTGAAACTGAAATATTTTGAATGAATTGCAGAAATGCATTTCAGATATATTTGAACCTTGAAAATTGCATGACAAATAGAGTGTCATTAGAGGCACTCTATTAGGAGATGTTGATAAAAAAGGATTAAGCAGCCTTGTTGTATGTCAGTCCCGATTTTTCCATCGCATAAATGGTTCTTACAAGTTTCTTTGTGGCATGAGATTAAGTAACATTATAATGCTTACTTTCAGATCGCTTCTTGGCAAGATATGCTCCAAAGGATTTATCCCAAATACAGGCATATTTAGTCGTATTGTAAAGGGCGTATCGAAGATAGCGAGAACCACGTTTTCCCATATGGGAATAACAGTTATCTAATTGCCCTGATTAGTAAGTAGATGGAGACATTCCAGCGTTGTCGGTTGAGTCGAAACGGATTGAAGTCACCGATTTCAGCAATAATCATGGCACCCATGTTGTAACTGATTCCTGAAATCGTTAGAATCGGAGAATTGATCTCATCTATAATGGATTTGATTTCGGCTTCAATTTCGTCAATCTCAGAAGTTGGTTCCTGAAATTTATCAAAGCGATAACGAGTTAATGACTTTAGCGCCTCATTTTGATAGGATGTGTTTGAGTAGGACTTTATAGAGTAGTATCAGTAATGGCAGAGGACGTAAGTTCAACGCCTTAATATTTCAACAAAAATGAATAACAAACTATCTGCAAAAGCCATTTTGGAATAAATATTATACAGTGCATTCTTGATACGAGGAGAGGAATATATAATGAAAAAGGTACAAGATAAAGGAAAAATAGTGAAAACTAATACAGGGAAGTCAATAGATATTTTGAAAAATACATTAGGTTATAACGAAATCCGAACTTATTTTATATCTTTTTATTCGAAAAAAAATAAGAAAAGAAAACCGAGTAATGTTAGTGAAAAATTGGCAATAGTTATTTCAACACTGACAATTTTATATTGGGGGCTTAAAACGGTATATTTTTCATATTTAGCGGGTGGCGCATGTTATTATAATGTCAGTTGGAATGATATTTATGTTAATCAAAATTTTACCTGCCAATTCGTTCTATATTTGACGAGTATTTTAATAATAGGATTTTTTACTATATTATTTATGAATATATGGGTTTCAGATTCATTTATATTTTTGAAAGTTATCAAAAGTGTTTTTTTATGGCTAATCGAAGGTGGAGTGATTTTGTTGATAGCTATTGTTAAGGTATATGCTTTTGATGTTAATAAAATAATAAATGAAATGTGTGAATATAAAAAAATAGAATGGATTAATATAGTTATTGTGCTGTTTTTTACGGTAGTTGGATTGAATTATTTTGGAATAGTAGCGTTGGGCGCAAACAAGAGAGAGGAAAGAAAAAATAGAAAAAATATTAAGAAGAAAAGTTGTTGTAAAAATAAGGGGAAAAGCAAAGACAAACTATGGTTAGTGGTTATTATATATGTTATTTTCATTGGAATAGTATGGTTCTATGGGTGGGTAAAAGAAGTTACACAAACGAATTATAAAATTATAAAATATGGTATTTCTCAAAACGGATATACAAATGATAAGTACGTTATTGAGACCGATGAAGAATATCCAGAATATGTCGTAATCATGGAAAATCAAGACTATTATATATGTGAGAGAGTAAAAAAGGATTTAGTGATTGATACGAGTTCACAGATTTTGATAGAAAAAAATAATGTTGAAGTAAAGAAAGTCACAAAGCATTATAATAAACAGTAAGGAAGAGAAAATGATTAATTAGCAACATGCGGGTATTCTTTGTGCATGGCGAAATGATAATGTACTTTTTATATTAGAAATGTAAATCTGCAAATTTTGTGGATTGACACTTGAGTATCTCATGGGGCATTCAGATATAAGCATTATAATGAACGTGTACACATATAGCAGATGTTTAATACAATTTAATTATGAACAGCAACAGTATATGTATGATAACAGAGTTCATTCTGTGGAGCACCGCATTGTAAGTATTTCACAGCCATGGCTCCGGCCGATCGTCAGAGGCAAGGTCAAAGCACCGGTTGAATTTGGTGCAAAATTTGATCTCAGTCTTGACAGCGAAGGTTATGGGCGTATCGAAAAAATATCTTTCGAGGCATACAACGAGAGCACCTGCCTGATTGAAGCAATAGAACGATTCAGAGAGCGTACCGGTTATTATCCGGAACGAGTTCTGGCAGATCAGATATACCGGACCAGGGAAAACAGGAGCTATTGCAAGGAACATGGAATCCGGTTATCAGGTCCAAAGCTTGGCAGACCAAGCGCTACAGCAAAAGTTGATAAAAAACAGGAGTATCAGGATAATACCGATAGAATCGAAGTGGAGCGCACCTTCAGCCTGAGCAAACGCTGTTATGGTATGAGCTGCATTACCACAAAACTGGAAGGAACGCAGTTGACTTCTATCGCATTATCTGTATTCGTGACGAATCTGTTCAGGATTCAGAGGCGAATACTTTACGCTCTTTTGCGTCTGTTCCGCTTCTGGCATGACTGGAACAGATGTAAGAGCTGGAAGTTGCAGATATCTGCTTAATCAGCAGACACTATTTATTTGTCAGAATATCAGCTTAGACAATGAGTTTCACATAAAAAAGTTTTGGAACTTTCCTATGAAGATGTGAAATCTTCCACAAACGGATTGATTGTCATTACACCGGATTTTGATAATTTTACTGCAAAGCTCATCGCAGCAGATAAATATTCAAAATATATGACAGAAATACCAATTTTGGAGGGAGTTACAAACAGGGAATATTATGGAAGATCAGCAACGTCTATTGAAAACAAATGCAAGATAGAGTATGGAACAGAGCAAGGATTAGCGGCACTGATTTATGGAGAAAAGGGGTTAAGTTCGTTGCCAATACAGGATATTACAGGGGAGTATATAGATACCGATAATGAGTACATGTATTACTATTCGGTTGAATTCATAAAATAGCACTAATAAAAAGAAGAGGATGTCACGTAATCTGCTTTGATTCGGTGGCATCCTTTTTTGGCATTTGGTTTTTTACGGGCATTATAGATTTCATAACTTATTTCTTATTTTTCTGTATTCTCTTGGCGAATATCCTTTCAGCTTGTGAAAAAGCCGGCTGAAATAAAGCTGGTTATCATATCCGACAATCTTAGAAATCTCATTGATGGAATAAATTGTTGTTTCAAGTAACATCTGAGCATTGTTGATACGGATTCCCACAATGAATTGCATTGGTGTAGAACCGGTATATTTTTTGAAATTTCGGATAAACCAGCTGACACTCATGCCTCGTGAGGCAGCATAATCATCAATATTGATATTTTGATTGTAGTTTTCACTGAAAAAGGTAACAGCATTATCCATCTCATGATCAAGATATTCATTTTTTAATATGTGCTCTCTTGTCAGTTCCCGGTGGAAACTGATCAGAAGATGACGTAGCAAAAGGACAAGCATTTCCTCATAATTGTCTTGACAGCGTTGGAGCTCGATAATGATACGTT
The DNA here is from genome assembly GCF_014297335.1 of Roseburia yibonii. Taxonomy (NCBI): domain Bacteria; kingdom Bacillati; phylum Bacillota; class Clostridia; order Lachnospirales; family Lachnospiraceae; genus Roseburia; species Roseburia yibonii. Next base: position 181,552 of record NZ_JACOQH010000004.1, on the reverse strand, counting down.
TGAAAATTTGTTCATATTCATTAGATGTACCCACTTGAAAGACACGTTCTTTATCCGGAAACCCATATTGACGTAAGATATTTTTTACATTGCTTCCTGTGAAGTGAATCCAGTATACTTCTGTCTTATCTTCTCCGTAATATTCATATTTTTGGAGTTCTTTCGGTCTGTACAGTACAATGTTGCCGGCTGGAACAATCGTTTCATTATTTACATTATCAAAATGAAAATGCCCACAACCAGCAGTGATATATATAATCTGATAATCCAGACGACCCCTTGGACGGTAGGTCGGAAGTTTGGGATGTCTGGAAAGACGGTAAGTACCACAGCTACCGACAATCAGCGGACGACTTTTGTCTTTGAAATCCATATGTGAGTGGTTCAAATAACCGGTGTTCAAATACATAGGACAGCACCTCTTTTCGTACTTTTTATCATTGTATCATTTAGTGCATATTTTGTCTAATCCAATTCATAGACATATTTTGCGAATTAGGATAAGCTATATATAGCATAACTAAGGAACGTAAACAAAAAGTAAAGTATAAGGTTTGCTTTAGGAAAACAAAGAACAAAAAAGTATATGTATTGGAGGAGAGCTATTTATGATCGTACCACGTTATTATGAAAATCTAAGCGTACTGCACGAAAACACAATGCCAGCCAGAGCCTATTATATTCCGGCATCCAGAAGAATGGATAACTTGGTGGAACACAGAGAAGAGTCAGATCGTATGCAGTTATTGAATGGAACTTGGAAATTCCAGTATTTTAACAGCATCTATGACATTATGGATTCTTTCTTTGAGAAGAATTATGATACAGAAAATTTTGATGAGATTCAGGTTCCAAGTGTATGGCAGATGGCTGGATATGATACACACCAGTATACAAACATCCGGTATCCATTTCCGTTTGATCCACCATATGTGCCACAGGACATTCCGTGTGGAGCCTATGTACATACTTTTGAGTACAGTAGAGATGAGAAAGCGCCAAAATCTTTTTTGAACTTTGAAGGAGTAGACAGTTGCTTTTACGTATGGATCAATGGCTCTTACATAGGATACAGCCAGGTTTCGCATATGACCAGTGAGTTTGATGTTACCGATGTACTTCAGGATGGAACGAATACGGTGGCAGTGTTGGTAATGAAGTGGTGTGATGGTTCCTATTTGGAAGATCAGGACAAATTCCGTATGAGTGGTATTTTCCGGGATGTGTACATTTTGAAACGCCCAAAACAGGCAATCAGTGATTATCATATTAAAACAAGAATTGAGGATATGCTTGCGAAAGTAGAAATTGAAATGAAATTCTACTCTCCGTTAAATGTAAAAATTTCGATTGAAGATAGAAACGGAGCAGTTGTAGCACTAGGAAGTATTGCTGAAGAAGGAACAGCTGTATTAGAAATCGCAAGTCCGGAACTCTGGAATACAGAAAATCCATATCTATATAAACTGATTCTTGAAACAGAGAATGAAGTAATTGTAGATCACATTGCATTAAGAAAGATAGAGATTAAAGACCAGGTTATTTATTTAAATGGACAGAAGATTAAATTCCGTGGTGTCAATCGACATGATTCTGATCCGGTTACTGGATTTACAATCAATCCGGAACAGATTACAACCGATCTTACGTTAATGAAGCAGCATAATTTTAATGCGATCCGTTCCAGCCACTATCCGAACGCACCATTTTTCTATGAAATGTGTGACAAGTATGGATTCATGGTAATAGATGAAGCAGATATTGAAGCGCATGGTCCATTTATGATCTACAGAAAAGAAGACACTGATTACAATCGGTTCAAACGATGGAATGAGAAGATTGCAGATGATCCGGTATGGGAAGAGGCAATCGTTGATCGCGTAAAACTCATGGTGGAACGTGACAAAAACCGTTTCTGTATTGTTATGTGGTCAATGGGAAATGAGAGTGCTTATGGCTGCAACTTTGAAAAAGCACTGGAATGGACAAAGAATTTTGATCCAGACCGTATCACACAATATGAGAGTGCAAGATACCGTAATTATGATGAAACATATGATTACAGCAATCTGGATGTGTACAGCCGGATGTACCCAGCGCTTTCCGAAATTCAGGAATATCTGGATAAAGATGGAAGCAAACCCTTCCTTTTGGTAGAGTACTGTCACAGCATGGGAAACGGACCTGGAGATTTTGAAGATTACTTCCAGATGATTCAGGATAATGATAAAATGTGCGGCGGCTTTGTCTGGGAATGGTGTGACCATGCGATTGCTCATGGAACTGCTGAGAATGGAAAGACTATATATGCTTATGGGGGCGACCATGGCGAAGAAATTCATGATGGCAACTTCTGTATGGATGGATTAGTATATCCGGACAGAACGGTACATACAGGACTTTTGGAATACAAGAATGTTTATCGCCCGGCAAGAGTTATTTCCTATAACAAAGAAAGCGGAGAACTGGTGCTTCATAACTACATGGATTTTGATGACTTGAAAGATTATGTGAAGATTAGTTATGAACTGACACAGGATGGTCTTGTGATCAGCAAAGGCATACTTCCGGAGCTTTCTGTGGCACCACACGGGGAAGGAAAAACAAACCTGAAGATCAATGTTCCAGAGAATGGGAAATGTTATTTAAAACTTATTTACCATCTGAAAAAAGAATTGCCACTGTTGGATGAAGACCATATTCTTGGATTTGATGAAATTGAGGTAAGTAAAGAGGATACAAAATGTAAACTTGCAGAGAAATGGATACCAGAAACAGTAGTGGACTCTGAATTACAGGTAAATGAAAATGATACACAGATTCATATCAAGGGGCGTGAATTTGCTTATACCATAGACAAACGTACTGCACTCTTTACAGAGATGAAATTCGCAGGGCGGGAATACTTGAACCATCCGATGGAATTAAATATTTGGAGAGCTCCAACAGATAACGATATGTACATCAAGTCTGAATGGAAGAAAGCCCACTATGATAAGGCTTACACAAGAGCCTATACGACAGAGGCTGTGCAGGGAAAACATGGTGTGAAGATTACAAGCCATGCTTCCGTTGTGGCAGAGACAGTACAGAAGATTCTTGATGTGACGATTACATGGAAAATAGAAGCTGCTGGAAAGATTGATGCAGATATTGCAGTAACAAAAGACGATGAATTCCCGGATCTTCCGAGATTTGGTGTGAGGATGTTCCTGGATAAAAAACTTTCAGCTGTAAGATACTTTGGAATGGGACCACAGGAAAGTTATTGTGATAAACATCAGGCTGCGAGCCACGGTTTGTACCGGGCAGATGTAGGGGATTTACATGAGGACTATATCCGTCCACAGGAAAATGGAAGCCATTATGATTGTGAATATGTAGAGCTTAACAACAGTCGATATGGAATTGTGGCATCCGCAGAAAAGGCATTTTCATTCAATGCTTCTTATTATACACAGGAAGAACTTGAGAAGAAAACGCATAATTATGAATTAATAGAATCAGATAGTGTAGTATTCTGTGTTGACTACGCATTAAATGGCATTGGTTCTAATAGTTGTGGTCCGGTTGTATTGGAGCAGTACCGATTTGATGATGTATTATTCCGGTTTCAGTTTACACTGATACCGTATGTAAAGGGATAATAAAGTTTCATGTGACCCGTAAACAAGGAAAGAGAGTCTGATTGTAATGTAAAGCCCGGATATACAGAGCAATCAGACAAAATCAGAGAAAAAAACAGAATTAGATATCATACGGTTAGCCATATTGAGATTCTAAGTGCGATGAAGATGAGGAGCAAAGAAATTCGATGGAAGAAAAAAAGTATTTGAAATGGTATAACAAAATTGGATACGGATCAGGTGATATTGCAGGTAATGTAGTCTATGCGTTCCTGACATCTTTTATGATGGTCTATCTGACGGACTCGGTAGGACTTGCTGCAGGTGTCGTGGGTACCCTGATTGCCGTATCAAAACTATTTGATGGTTTTACGGATATATTTTTTGGATCAATGATTGACAAAACACACAGTAAAATGGGAAAAGCGAAACCCTGGATGCTATACGGATATATTGGTTGTGCCATTACGCTGGTCGGCTGCTTTGCAGTACCGGTGAGTTTGGGAACAACGGCTAAATATGCATGGTTCTTTATTTCTTATACACTGTTAAATGGTGTGTTTTATACAGCAAACAATATTGCTTATTCAGCACTTACGTCACTGATTACAAAGAACAGCAAAGAGCGTGTACAGATGGGATCTTACCGTTTTATTTTTGCATTTTCAACAAGTCTTCTGATTCAGGCGATTACAGTTGGATTTGTAGATAAATGTGGTGGAGATGCTGCGGCATGGAGAACGGTTGCTATTATCTATGCAATCATTGGTCTGGTCGTAAATACGATTTCAGCACTTTCTGTTAAGGAACTTCCGGAGGAAGAACTTAATGAAGGAGAAGTAAAGAATGATAATGAAAAGTATGGAATGGTACAGGCATTCAAGCTTCTTGTCAAAAACAAATATTACATGATGATTTGTGGAACATATATTTTACAGCAGTTATATGGTGCCATGATTGGAGCTGGCATTTATTACATGACATGGGTACTGAAAAATAAGAATTTGTTTGGACAATTTGCATGGGCAGTAAATATTCCACTGATCATTGCCCTGATTTTTACACCGACATTAGTTGGTAAGTGGAAAGGCATGTATAAACTGAACTTAAGAGGTTATGTCTTAGCAGTCATCGGTAGAGCACTTGTTGTTGTTGCCGGATATATGGGTAGTGTTCCGCTGATGATGGCGTTTACAGCTCTTGCAGCCTTAGGTCAGGGACCATGGCAGGGAGATATGAATGCTGTTATTGCATCCTGCTCTGAATACACTTATCTTACACAGGGAAAGAGAATTGATGGAACGATGTACTCTTGTACTTCTCTTGGTGTAAAAATCGGTGGAGGTATTGGAACCGCTGTTGTTGGATGGATGCTTGAGCTCAGTGGATATGTCGGAACAAATGCAACTCAGCCACAGTCTGCACTTGATATGATGCAGTTCATGTATCTTTGGCTTCCGTTAATCTTTGATGTATTGATTATGTTTGCACTTTCAAGAATGAATGTTGAAGATGCAAATAAAAAACTGAAAGCAGAAAAAGGAATTGCTGCAGATGAAGTAACAGATGCATCAGACATAAATTAGAATTGACAAGAGAAAGCGTTGTCTGATCGTTGTTCGATGAGACAGTGCTTTTTTCTATAATATAAAGTGATAGAACTGTATTTTGAAAATAAAAAGGACCACTTCATTTTTGTGAAATGGCCTTAAGAAAATGTTCAGTTTTCACAAAATAGTCCTTTTAGTATTTATACATGGTAAGGATGCTCAAAATATTCAGTGTAGAATACTAAAAGGTCATTCAGATATTTTTTTAGGTTGCTCATTTGCAATTCCTCCTTTCCTTATTTACAAGTTGATTATAAGATAGGTGTAAAAGGATTGCTTGCCAAATCGAAAGAAGATATAGACAAATGTTGCAAAGAGGAGTATTTCATGCAGTTAAAATATGTTGACACAAAAGAGGAGATCATAGCAATAAATAGGAAGTCAAAACATATTGAACCACATCTTCATAATGCATTGGAGATTGTTTGTGTAACAAGTGGAGCATTAGAACTTGGTGTCGGACAGGAACTATATCATATGGATAAAGGAGATATAGGCTTTGTATTTCCAGATGTTATTCATCACTATCAGGTACTGACACCCGGTGTAAATAAAGCGACTTATCTGATTGCATCGCCATTTACGATTGCCAAATTTGCAGATATCATGCAATCCAGGGCTCCTGAATACCCGATCATCAAAGCGGAAAAGGTTGAACTGGAGGTATATAGGGTTATAAATGCGATTTTAGAGACAGAACAGTCGGATATTATTGTTGCACAGGCATATCTTCAAATTGTGTTGGCACGCTGCATAGGAAAATTAAATTTGGTAGAAAAGAGTAATGTGGGGAGCAACGATCTTATTTACCAGACAGTTTCCTATATATCAGCAAATTTTAAGAAGAAATTTTCGCTGGAAGAGATGGCAAAAGATCTGGGGGTGAGCAAATATGTTTTATCTAGACTCTTTTCCAAAACATTCCATAGAAACTTTAATCAATATCTTAACGATGCAAGGCTGAACTATGCATGCCAGCGTTTGGAAAATACGAGTGATTCTATTACAAGCATTTGTCTGGATAGTGGATTTGAAAGTCAGAGAACATTTAACCGAGTATTTAAAGAAAGATATAAAATATCACCGAGTGATTATCGGAGTACTTGTGTGAAAGAGATGTTGTCATAAAAGGTTCTGTTGATAGAAATATTTACTTCGATTTCACAGTACTATGTATTTGATTTTATGTGTGGATGATATAATATGAAAATATTTGTAGAAAATAGCGCTTTATTTTATTATGAAAAGAGCAAGGTGTATTCTAAAGAAACAAGAAAGGCAGGGCGCATATGAACATGAGAAAATCCATAATCGATTTTAATGAAAAAAAAGGATTCATCTGTGATATGGATGGTGTGATTTATCATGGCAATCAGATATTGCCAGGTGTTCCAGAATTCATCCAGTGGTTGCATGATGAAAAGAAAGAATATTTATTTTTGACAAATAATAGTGGATATACACCACGGGAATTAAATCAGAAACTGGCAAGGATGGGACTTGATGTGCCAGAAGAACATTTTTATACCAGCGCATTGGCAACAGCCGCTTTTTTAAAGGAACAGGCGGCAGGCTGTTCAGCATTTGTGATAGGAGAAGCCGGTCTCTTAAATGCACTTTATGACGTTGGCATTACAATGAATGATGTAAATCCGGATTATGTTGTTGTGGGAGAGGGACGTTCCTATTCATTGGATACTTTAACGAAAGCAACGAATTTAGTTCTGAAGGGAGCTAAGCTGATTGGAGCAAACTCGGATGTTTCCGGACCGATCGAGAACGGAATCGCTCCTGCCTGTCGTGCATTGATTGCACCCATTGAAATGGCAACAGGTACACAGGCATATTTCTGTGGGAAACCGAATCCACTGATGATGAGAACAGGATTGAATATGCTTGGATGTCATTCAGCAGAAGCTGTAATGGTTGGGGATCGTATGGATACAGATGTGATTTCAGGAATGGAAAGTGGTATGTCTACTGTATTGGTTCTCTCTGGATGTTCAACGAAGGATACACTCAAAACTTATGCTTATCTTCCGACAATGGTATTGAATGGAGTGGGAGATATCGCCAGTATGGCAAAAGCAAAAGAGGAATACTATATGTGATGATTATCTCATGAATTGTATCTAAAAGGCACTGTTTTATTAAGCGCTTACAATGTGTTTACTCGAGTTGAGCCTGAACTTAAAGAACAGGCTGAAAGTGTATTAGATCAGTTAGGAATTCCAATGTCAAATGCAGTAGGAATGTTTCTACGGCAGATTGTTTTGCAAAAGGGAATTCCATTTGAAACGAAATTACCAAGAACGGCACCGTTGACCTATGGTTCTCTTACGAAAGAACAATTTGATAAAGAAATTGAAAAAGGTATGTCTGATGTAAAAGCTGGCAGAGTTTACTCAGCAGATGCCATTGAAGCTGAAATGAAAAGAGATTTTGGCATATGATTTTTTATGTGGCATATTCCGCTGAAGCAAGACAGGATTTGAGGGACATTTATGAATATATTGCGTATGAATTGTTGGTACCTGAAACAGCTGCCGGACAATGGTTGCATTGTTCGGAACGATAGGAAATAGCAATACAAGTTGTAGGCAGGTGGCTACCCAGGAGCAGATGGACCGATTTTGAAAAACTCTGTATCAATTTTCTTTACAGATAAACTTTGTTCATAGATTTATGGTATAATCAGTTTAAGCGCTTGAATAAAGGAGATGGTTATACCATGAATCTGTTTTGCGAAGAGGTCCATAAACTGGAGGCGGAATTTAAACAATGCCGGAAGCTGCTGAACGCTATCGGGGATGAGAACCGCCAGCACCTTATATGCGTCATGATGAATATGCCGATTGATGGCGGCCTTGTATTGGAGATTGTCGAGCAGACGCATCATCCGGGCTGCCATTCCTTGATATGAAAAAGATTACAAGGGAGTCACTTAAGAAAGCCGAAAAACCTTCAATACGGTGACAGAACACAAAACCACGGGCAATACAAAAACCCATATACAAAGATTTGAACTAATCAGGCCAGGACAGTTTTATTTTGATGCCTGCTACAACCCGTCCAAGACCGCATTCCTGAAAAATGCTGAGAAGAAGGGCTGCAAAATCCTGAATGGTCTTGGTATGTCCAGCTCCAGAGGACTGCTCAGATCGAATTATGGACCGGACAGAAGGCTCCACTGGATGTGATGCGAAAAGAATTAAAGGAGATTATCCGGGAAGAAAATGAGAAGGCGCAGACGGAATGATCCTGTAATTCCGTCACTTCATGGGAGATAAATGTTATAGTGAATTTATAGTGAATAGAGAAACCGTAGTAAACAATAATTTCAGATGATCCAGGTTTGATCAGAGAGGAGAAGAATATGAACAACTATTGTATGATCCAGAACTCCAAAACGTTTGCATTTTCCGCAGAGAATCCAACCGGTGTACGCGCAGGTGGTTCCCAGGGCGGTGACTGCACCAAGCTTCGTCCGACCGTGACGATTCCTGCAGGGGAAACTGTAACTCTGGTAGATGCTGCAGGACCGGGTGTGATCCAGCATATGTGGTTTACCGGATATGTCGGGCACCATTTTATCATCCGTATGTATTGGGATGATCAGGAATATCCGTCTGTGGAAGCTCCGCTCTCTGCATTCTTCGGATGTGCCTATGATGAAAATTTCGTGGACCGGGATGGCAAATATCCGGTGTTGAATTCTGCCATGATGCTGGTAGCTCCTGGTCGCGGCTATAACAGCTATTTTGAGATGCCGTTCCATAAGAGAGCTCGGATCACGATGGAAAACCGTGGTGACAAGGATGAAAATCTCTATTATATTATCACCGGAGCTTATCAGGAGATTCCGGCGGAGGCTGGTTATTTCCATGCCACCTATCGCCAAGAGCACCCGGTTCAGAAGGGTCGTACCTACACAATCGTTGACGGAATCGAAGGCAGGGGACAATTTGTTGGTGTGACTCTGGCAACTGGTATGAATGGCAACAATACCTGTTGGGTAGAAGGCGAAGCCCGCATGTATCTGGACGATGATCCGTATCCGTCTATCCACTATACCGGAACTGAAGACTACTTCGGCGGTTCCTATGGATTTGGAAATGACATCATCATCAAGAGCTATCAGACCTTCAGCGGTTTATATACCGGCATGTATGCAATCTATGGAGACAACCGGGAATTCTATAACGGACAGCAGAGATTCCTGCTGTATCATTTCCATATTGCAGACCCGATCCGTTTTGAGAATAAGTTTCGTATGACACTCGACAACATGGGCTGGACCGGACCGCGTTACGATGATTACACAAGTGTTGCTTATTGGTATCAGACCCTGCCGTCCGCACCGCTGATGCCACTGCCGACAGATGCAGAGATGTGTATGAGATAATAGAACCAGATTGGAGATGTCAGATAGATTGGTTTTAACCTTGCGACACGTCGCATCGGTTATATCGGACTGACATCAGAGATTTGCCGGAAAGGATAGAGGTATTATGTTACTGGAAGAGAAGTTTTTGGAATTTCATCGTTATGCCAGCAGCCACAATCTGCCGCTGGAAGCTATCAGTGTCGGAGATGAGAACAAGGTACTCTGTGAGATGCACTACGCAGCAAATGCACCGAGAAATATTTATTCACATACCAAGAGTTTTACGGTAACAGCAGTTGGACTCGCAATGGAAGAGGGAAAGCTAAGCCTGGAAGATCATGTGGCGGAAGTGTTTAAAGATAAACTTCCTTCAAATCCGGATCCAAATCTGGAGAAGATTCAGTTGAAACATCTGCTCTGCATGTCCAGTGGCTTTGGTAAGGCACTTCTGATGAATGCGGACAGACGTCCGGGCGTCGGCGCACCGGATTATGAGAAATATATGATGGCACAGCCGGTTCCTGTGGAGCCAGGCAGTGCATTCTGCTATTCCTCTGCCGACAGTATTCTGGCTGCTCATATGGTAGAACGGGCCGTTGGCAAGCGGATGGGAGAGTATCTGTATGAGAAGGTATTCCAGCCCCTTGATATGGGATGGCCGCTCTGGGAGCATGATCCACAGGGACATCCGAATGGCGGCGGAGGTATGTATCTGACTTGTACCGAGATGATGAAACTGGGACAGCTCTATCTGGCTGAGGGTAACTGGAAGGGCGAGCAGATTGTCAGCAGGGACTGGGTGCAGGAGGTGTCCACCCCGAAATTTACCTTCGAGCCATCTGCAGATTTCTGGCATGTAGGATATGGCTATCAGTTCTGGATCAGTCCATATCCAGGATCCTATCGTGCTGATGGCGCATTCGGACAGATTACAACGATTCTCCCAGAGAAGGGATTGGTTGTTTCCATCCAATGTCCGGAGCGAGGTAATTTCGATCAGGTGAAACGTGCGCTGCATGAACATTTTCTGATGGAATTGTAAGAATAGACTTGCAACAATATGCTATAATTTGCCCAGAAACCGTACTTTTGGCTGAAAAGGCTTAAAATCAAGGCTTTTAGGGAATGTAGATGGGATTTATACCCCCATTGTACTCCTATTTTGTAAAACAGTAGGATCATCAACCGGACTTCCCTCGATAAAAAGAATATAATTTGTGGCGAAAGAAGTTCCTTCGGGGACTTCTTTTCACTTACATAAAAATGTCGGTTTGAATGTCGGTTAAGTGTCGGTTTGTTTATGATATTTGACTGCAATACATATTATGTGGTTGTACTTTTAATAATAATCGTATACCTTACCTAAATATGTATAGAAACCAGGTCGATTATAAAGAAATAACATAAAATATGTTATTATGAATGAAATTATGTTACAAGGAGATGTCATATGCAAAAGCAATTAGAGCAGTATTTCGGCTGCAAAATAAAAATAGCAGAATATAAGAATAAATTACAATTGCCGATTTTTATGACTATGCGTGACATTATGATGGTTGAAATATATGGTGTTAACTTTGCAATAATTGATGTAGTGAAGGAAATGGAACTAAGTGTTGCTGCAATGAAAAAGCAGAAAGCAAAGTATGAGGAAGCATTGCAGTGTCCTGCAGCATATGAAGTAGCGTTAAACAGCGTTTCCATGAGAAATGCGCTGGTGAAAAGCGGAGTTCCGTTTGTGGATTTGCCGGGAAATGTATTTTTGCCATTTATGGGAATTGTATTGCAGGATGTGTATCTCAAGCAGCTTGTCAAGGCAGATAAGATGATGCCTGCAACACGGATGGTGTTCCTTGAATTGTTATATATGGAAGACGAGGAATCTGTGCTAAAAAGTGAGGTTGCGAACAAGCTGAATCTTACCAAAACGTCCATTACAAGAGCAACAGCCCAATTAGAGGGAATGGGACTTATCCGCCAGATGAAATCCGGAACAGAGATTGCTATTAAGAGAAATTACACACGCAAAGAGTATTATGAAAATGCAAAAGCATATTTGATTAATCCGGTCCAGAAAGAGATTACAATTATGCGATGTGAAGCAACCTTTGAATCATTTAGCGCAGGAGAAACCGCTCTTAGTCAGGAGCCAGAATTGAATCCGCCTAGAATTGAGGAACGGGCAATCTACAAGGGCGAGGAAGTTGTTGACCAGTTGGAAATTGTGGATGCCAGATCTGAAGACTCGGACGACTGCTTGAAGGTACAATTATGGAAATACAATCCTTCTTATTTTGCAAGAGAAGGATGTGTTGATCCTGTTTCGCTTGCATGTACATTCAAAGGTAACGAAGACGAAAGAATAGAAATGAGTGTTGAGAAACTGCTGGAGGAATTATGAAAGTACTTGTAATACCGGATATTCATCTAAAACCGTGGATATTTGACAGGGCAGAGAAAATCATAAAAGACGGTAAGGCGGATCGGGCTGTATGCCTTATGGATATTCCGGATGACTGGAATATGGAGTTTCAGATAGAACGAAATAAAGAAACATTTGACTGGGCAATCGCATATGCCATGGACTATCCGGATACTCTCTGGTGCTATGGCAATCATGATGTCAGCTACCCGTGGGGAAGGCTTGAGACCGGATATTCTCCTTATGCCGAGAGGACGGTCATATCAAAGCTCGAAGAACTTGAGAATAGCCTTAAGAGTCCGGCACAGATCAACATAATCCATCGGATTGACAATGTGCTTTTCTCACATGGAGGGCTTACAGCTGATTTCCTGAAATGGCTAAACGCGGATCTGTTGTTTGCTGATATAGATGATGTTATTGCAGCGGTGAACGATGCTTCCAATGATTATCTCTGGAATGATAAATCACCGTTATGGCTCAGACCACAGTATGAGACCAGAGAGATATTCAGAGCAGATACCTACAAACAGGTGGTAGGCATACTCCGGTGGAGAAGATATTTGAAAAAGACGGCATCATATCCGCAGATGTGTTCTCTACCTATAGAGACGGAAGACAGATTGGAGAGTCGGCGATGATTGTTATTGATTCGGAAACCGGGAAATATGAGAAGACAGAGGTTATGGGGAAACAGGGAGTGTGATGAGGATGAAGGAACCTACACAGCAATATTCAGATTTAATTAATTCATTACAATCCAGGATACAGGCATTGGAGGATGAAAACCGACTTTTGAAAGAGCGTTTGAATGAAGCCGGTGTTTCGTATGCGGATATTGTGTCTGGCGACGCTGAAGGAGTTGTGGAATTGTATGACCTGGATCAGGGTGCTCGTATAAAGAAATTTGATGTTACGGATAAGATTGCAAGTGATTTCTTTATGATGTTCTGCCGCGGAAGGAAGGATTTGTATGATCTTCGCTATACGAATCTAAAAACGGGGAAGAACGGGTATTATACGCAGTGCTTTAACCGCTGGGATCGTGTCTGCCATATACAGAAAAAGGATGGAGTTCGTTGTAAGGATTGCGAATTAAGGGCGTATAAGCCGGTCACCTTGCCTTTGATAAAGGCGCATATGAATGGGGCAGATCCAAATGGCAATGATGTCGTGGCGATATATCCGATGCTTGAAAACAATCTTTGCCAGCTGCTTGTATTTGACTTTGATAATCATGCAAAGGGTGCAGAACAGGAAGATTATGCGAATATTGATGATAGGTGGAAAGAAGAAATAAATGCTTTGCGGCGCATTTGTAAGAATCTGGATGTGGACGCTGTGGTGGAACGATCAAGGTCGGGACGCGGTGCGCATCTTTGGATATTCTTCAAGGAAATGATTCCTGCCAGATTGGCGAGAAAATTTGGTTTTGCGTTGCTAGAGAAAGGAGCTGAATCCGTCAATCTTAAGTCCTTCAAATACTATGATCGCATGATACCGACGCAGGATGCGCTTCCTGAGGGCGGACTTGGAAATGTCATTGCACTTCCTTTACAAGGAATGGCTCTGAAGTCCGGAAAGTGGAACTAGAATCATTCCTATGACTGAGGAAGTGTATGAATGTTTTAAGCGTATTGTTGAAAATCGTAAAAAGCCCAAGAAAGAACCTGTGATTGATGAATATAAGGGATTTTTGTTCTTGGATAAGAAAGATATGCCGGAAGTTGCCTTACATTGGGAAAAACATTTTGAGTGGGCATTGGCAAAACATAATCGAATCTATAAGGAACAATTACCAAAGATCACACCTCATGTTTGCAGACATACCTATTGCAGCAACATGGCAAAAAGCGGAATGAATCCCAAGACACTTCAATATTTAATGGGGTATTCTGATATAGGAGTTACATTGAATACATATACGCATCTGGGAGCAGAGGATGCCAAGGAAGAACTTGGCAAATATGCTAAAATGGCTTAAAATTTTAAAATAATGATACAACTAAAAGAAAACCTAAGTGGAAAAAGTCTTTAGTAAAATGAGAAAATCGAGCTGTTTTACTAAGATTTTTACTAAATTTGGATGACAAAATATACGAATTTATGCCACGATATGCGACGAAAACAAAGAAAATACTCTATCACAGAAAATCGTATAAAGTGGCGTGAAATCAAGGAAAATCAGCATTTCCAAGGAGTTTTTAAGGCATGATTAAAATATTATTCATCTGCCACGGCAGGATTTACCGGGCATGATGAAAAGTCTCAAATCGTCTCATAAGTCCCGTTTTTAAGCGTTTTTTGTGCTTCAATCTCAAATTTACCAAAGATTTACCAATATTTCTGGAGAGCCAGACTTGCAAAAAAATGAGCCAGAATGAGGAGATTAAAACATGAGCGAATTGAAACCAAGAATAACGGAAAACGGAATTGATTATATCCTTGTTGGAGATTACTACATCCCAGACCTGAAACTGCCGGAAGAACATCGCCCCATTGGAAAGTATGGACGGCTACACCGGGAATATTTAAGGGAAATCCATCCAGCCCGATTGAACACATTGACCTTGACTGGGGAGTTATGGACATATCTTTCTGACCTGAACGAACAGGCACAGGAACGGTTAGACACCATCATGGAGCAGATGAAAATTGCCGAGGGCGTAACCGAGGAATTAAAGTGTACCCGTCAAATGGAATGGGTGCGGCGGTGCAATAATATCCACAATCGGGCAGAAGAAATTGTTTTGCAAGAGATAATTTATTCATAATAGTATGGTGTCAGGATTATGACAAATCAGAGGTTAAAAGGTGCATTATGTTAAAAAGCATAGGGTTATATTTTAGAAAAATAGATTTTCTGAATTTTGCAGTTGGAGCTATAATGCCAATCATTGTATTGTTTATAGTTTATTCATCAGTCAAATCAAATATAATTCTTCAAGACACTGATTTTTTATCACTGTTGATGAATCATAAAGGGAAATTCATATTTTACTTTTTCGTGTCCTTTATTGAAGAAGTTATTTTTAGAGGAATTATTTTTGGGCTGTTGCTGCAAAAATGTAAAAATAAGTATTTGAGTTGCGTAATAGCTGCACTTATTTTTACACTACCACATATTTTTAATACCGATAATATTTCTGTTCTGGTAATGTTTATTTTTCCTTTTCTATATGGAATATTTGCCAATGAAATGTTTTACACTACAAAGAGTATTTGGATGCCTACAGGATTTCATTGGTTATGGAATTATACAATAACAAGTTTGTTTCTTGTTACAGGAACACAAAGTTTCATATATGTACATATCATAGCAGCAATGATTATAATGATACCGTTGTTTTACATTGTTATTGGGAAAACACGCCTCAAAAAGACATCCCCTCAAAAACTTTGATTACCCCCCAAATTGGAAGGAAAGATAATATACATAATCATTTTCCACACCAACGATTCCTTTTTCCATTTCCGTGATAGGAATCCCTGACAGCCCGTCTTTTCCATAGATTAGAGCCATTAATCCCTGTTCAGAGTCTGAAAGGATAGCAGTCTTGCCTTCTATTGTCGAAGCTGAATGAATCTGAATCGGAATCTCCCCTTTTATCTGGCTTGCACTTCTGACATAATATTCTCTGTTTTCTATATTTTCTAAAATAGGAAAATCCGTAGAATATTTTGCATAATCATCTGCTACAATTAATTTTACCTTAAAAGATTCAAAATCCGGCACAACAGCAATGACACCTCTGGAAGGGGAATCGATTCCGTCATAGTCCAAATCAGCCACTTTACTTTTACTGATCAGTGTCCCAGACTGATATTCAGATACATAAATGGTGAGTGTTTTAAATTCATCTTTTGTAAAATAATGAAAAAGATATGCGCCGTCTGTTCCGGATAATAATTCTGCTGTTTTCATCTCAGTACTTGTCTGATCAACTGCGGTAATATAATTTTTTGGATGTATCAGTTTGTGAAAGAATAAAGTGCCAAGGATCGCAGAGACAATTACTGCAAAAACAGTTACTACAGCAAGAATTGTTTTTAAATTTTTTTGTTTCTTTTTACTCTCTTTTGTAATCTGAATAAGATTGCTGTCTGATTTTTCAATTACATTTTCAGTACCGATATCTTCACCTGCAAGAAATTCATTAATGCTGATTCTAAGTATGCTGCACAATTCCATATAAATTGACACGTCCGGCAGGCATATGCCTCGTTCCCATTTAGAAACCGATTTGTCACTCATATTCAGTTTTTCTGCCAATTGCTTCTGCGTCAGTCCAAGAGCTTTTCTTTTTTCTGCAATATATTTTCCGATTTTGATTAAATCCATATAATTCACTTCCTTCTGTTTAATCTAAGCATAATATAAATTATAAGAAATGAACACCCCTTATGAGTAGAATGCGTTGAGTATTTGAGTTCTGGCTGAATTAGTGATAGATTAGGACGCAAGAGTTGATTGACGTTGGATAATGCTCCATAATATAATGAAAAGAATAAAAGGCAGATATCTATGCCTGGATAGATGGAGAAAAACCTATGGAGAAAAAAAGAGGAATTGATTCGTTTACACTACATATTCTGGCAATGCTGTTTATGTTATGTGATCATTTGTGGGCGACACTATTTCCAGCACAGGAATGGATGACATGCGTAGGAAGACTTGCTTTTCCGATTTTCGCATTTATGATCGCAGAAGGATGCTATTATACTTCGAATGTGAAAAAATACATGCTGCGTCTTTTTCTATTTGCCATAATTTCAGAAATACCATTTAACCTGATTATGGGAAGTTCTGTATTTTACCCGTTTCATCAAAATGTACTATGGACCTTTTTATTAGGGGTGTTATCGATACAGATCATTGAAAAGGCAAAGAAGAAACAAAAGAAATGGATATCGTTTTTTGTGGTTTGCCTCGTGCTTTTGATGGATTTTCTGCTTGGAACCATAACCATGGTAGATTACAATGCTGCAGGAATACTGACGGTATTACTTTTTTATTTTTTTCGCAAGAAAACCTGGATTTCTTTTGCGGCACAGCTTGTCGGACTGTATTATTTGAATGTAGTTATGCTGGGGAATCTGTATTATCCGGTAACGATTCTGGGACATCATTTTGAGATTGCACAGCAGAGCTTTGCACTGTTGGCACTGATTCCAATCTGGTTATATCATGGAGAGCAGGGGTACCATAACAAGTGGTTCAAGTATTTCTGTTATGCGTTTTATCCGGTGCACCTTCTTATCTTGTTTGTTATTTGGCAATGGCGTATTTGATAATAGATCAGCAGCGGAAATTCTGGATAAATTATTATAGAAAGTGATGGGGGAAAGAATGCAGACTTATACTTATGTTTCAAAAGGAAAATTTGAATTAATGGAAAAGCCAAAGCCTGTGCTGATGCATGAAAGAGATGCCATTGTAAAGGT
Organism: Roseburia yibonii; assembly: GCF_014297335.1. Taxonomy (NCBI): domain Bacteria; kingdom Bacillati; phylum Bacillota; class Clostridia; order Lachnospirales; family Lachnospiraceae; genus Roseburia; species Roseburia yibonii. Next base: position 164,062 of record NZ_JACOQH010000004.1, on the reverse strand, counting down.
GACACTTGCCAGCATTTGTTCCAGTGACCTGCACATTAAGCATGGAAGCGTTCCACGGGCAGTGACGGGGATTACAGTCGGTCATGAGATGGTTGGAATTGTGGAAGAAGTCGGAACTGCTGTGAAGAATGTGAAACCAGGAGATCGGGTGACGGTAAATGTAGAAACTTTTTGTGGAGAATGTTTTTTCTGCAAGAAAGGTTATGTGAATAACTGTACCGATGAAAATGGCGGCTGGGCTCTTGGATGCCGTATCGATGGCGGTCAGGCAGAATATGTCCGTGTACCATTTGCAGATCAGGGGCTGAATAAGATTCCGGATAAAGTTACGGACAGACAGGCGTTATTTGTAGGAGATGTACTTGCCACCGGTTACTGGGCAGCACGTATTTCCGAGATCACTGAGGATGACACGGTGCTGATCATTGGAGCCGGTCCTACAGGTATCTGTACCTTACTGTCTGTTATGCTGAAAAATCCGAAGCGAATCATCATGTGTGAAAAAGACGAAAAGCGTATGCACTTTATCAGGGAACATTATCCGGAAGTTCTTACAGTTTCGCCGGAAGAATGTTTTGATTTTGTTCAGGCAAACACTGAGCATGGTGGAGCGGATGTTGTTCTTGAAGTTGCAGGAGCAGAATCTACTTTCCGTCTTGCATGGGAATGCGCAAGGCCAAATGCAATCGTGACGGTGGTGGCACTTTACGATAAAGCCCAGACGTTACCTCTGCCGGATATGTATGGAAAGAATCTGACTTTTAAAACAGGAGGAGTAGACGGTTGTGATTGTGAAGAAACGCTGAGACTGATCGCGGAAGGTAAGATCAACACGGAACCACTGATCACACACACCTACCCACTTAGCAGAATCGAAGAAGCCTATGAACTTTTTGAAAATAAGAGGAACGGCGTGATCAAGGTAGCGGTAGAATGTTAAATATAATAGAAATAAAAGATTTCCAGGCATCGGAGTTAGAGGTTTTCGCAAGGCTCACAGAAGACAGCTTTTGAATAAAAATCACCCGGAGAAAGGAATTTTTATAGCGGAAAGTCCCAAGGTGATCGGGAGGGCGTTAGATAAATCATGAAAATAGCGCAGCAACTATCTGGGTGCGGTAGAATAGTGTTCGAAAATGGGTTAGTAGAAAAACTTTTAGAAGAAAATTTCATTAAAAGATGTGCTGATACTTTTGCGGATGAACGAGGTCTTGTAATTCCGTTGGAAGATAGTGATTTAATAAAGGCATTAGAGGATTATCCTAATATGGGAGTTGATGCAATAGAAAATATTCTTGCAAGCAAATATGAACAAATTGTTTTTGAAAAATAATCCTTAGTAGTAAGAATTTACCTGTTACTACTAATTTTACTACTAACAGGTAGTAACAACATGCCTAATTCTGCTCTGGTTTGCCACAATCTGTAATTTCAGAGCATATCACAATAATCCCGGAAACCCTTGCAAAACAGGGCATTCCGGGGCAAAACAAGGAGAAATAAAATAATGATAAAAATACTATTCATCTGCCACGGCAGGATTTCCCGGGCATGATGAAAAGTCTCATATCGTCTCATAAGTCCCGTTTTTAAGCGTTTTTTGTGCTTCAATCTCAAATTTACCAAAGATTTACCAATATTTCTGGAGAGCCAGACTTGCAAAAAAATGAGCCAGAATGAGGAGATTAAAACATGAGCGAATTGAAACCAAGAATAACGGAAAACGGAATTGATTATATCCTTGTTGGAGATTATTACATCCCGGACTTGAAACTGCCGGAGGAACACCGCCCTATCGGAAAGTACGGACGGATGCACCGGGAATATTTAAGGGAAGTCCACCCAGCCAGATTGAATACATTGATACTGACCGGGGAATTGTGGACATATCTTGCAGACCTGAACGAACAGGCACAGGAACGGTTAGACACCATCATGGAGCAGATGAAAACTGCCGAGGGCGTAACCGAGGAATTGAAGCGTACCCACCAAATGGAATGGGTGCAGCGTTGCAATAACATTCATAACCGGGCAGAAGAAATTGTTTTGCATGAGATGATTTATTCATAACGGGAGCAATTAAATCGGAGGTATATAAGATGATTGAAATTGTATTTGGTGAAAGTGCCTGTGGAAGTTTGAAAATTGCCCAAACTTACGGCAAGGGAAAGTATAGAGGAAGTGCTGTTTCAATATTTATGAGGCATGAAGACGGGAGTGTTCCATCTTCAGATGAAATGAAAAAAGCACAGCTTCAAGCACAGGAACAAGAACGCATTGCTTGGGAGAATGCTATTCCATTGGGAGGCAAGAGCTGTGATGTTTATTGTTTTGATATGGCTCTTAGTGTGGGAGATATTTCTGATAATGGAATTGGCGAACAGCGGAAAAATGTTTTCAAGAAAATGCTGTCTGTCTGCTTTGTAGAGGATTTAGATTATCAGGTTGAAGAAAAAATACAGAAAATTAAAACTACATTGACCTCAGTGATTGAACGATATGTAGCTGGGGAAGAAATTCGCATTTGGTATAGCTATAATCCAGATGAGCTTTGTGGTATGTATTGGCTTATGAAACAACTTCAACCCTTAAACTGCCAGACAACAATTTATTTGGTTAAGTTACCTACATGGGAATATGGAAAAGAAAATACTATGACATCCAAAATAGCATGGGGCGAGGTCTCTCCTGGCGAATGGGGAAACTATATAACTCTACAAGAGAAAGCTAATCCTGTATTTCTTTCAGCTTGTGCTATGAAATGGAATCAACTTCAAAATGAAAATGCACCTTTGCGTGCAATGTTAAATGGTAAATTGCAAAGCGTTTCAGAAGATATATATGATAGTTTCATTCTTCGTGAAATTGCGGAACAGCCAGAGCAATTCAAAATGGCTATTGTCATAGGTAATGTTTTAGGAAAATATCAACTTGGAATTAGTGATGTATGGATTTCCAATCGCATTGATAAAATGCTTGAAGATGGTGTGTTGGAAATTATACAGGACGCACCAAAGGGAGAAACAAATTATCGCCGAATATTAAGAAAACGAATGAAGTAATAACCACAGCACAAACCGCTGCTACATGGAATCCAACAAACCATGCAACAGCGGTTTTCCTTTACCGTTTTTTCCTCTGGTTGATAGGCGTTCCCGTTTTCTTTGATTTTTGGAGAATCCGAATAAGCCAGCGAAATTCTTCATCTGACAGATTTTTATAGTTGATACCGAGCTGCTTGCAGTAAAGCACTGCCAGTTTTTCCAAACGGCTGCCCTTGAAATTTTCGACCGCTTCCAGATTTTCTTTCAGTTCATTGGCAACAGTGGTCTGGGGCGCACTCTCACTATCCTTTTTATGGGTTTCCCGAATATCCCGGATAATCAGGTTTAGGTCATCCAGAACCATGTGGCTGAAATATTCATCATCACTGATATGGGCGGCTTGCAGCACTTTCAAATGTGGGTCATCTTCGCCAGGGCGATACCGTTCTATGATTTCATGTCGGACAGTATCGACAAGGGTGTTGAGGTTTTGAATCTGCATGGTGGCAATCCCATCCACATAAATCTCAATGTCCGCAAGAAACTTGATAAAGTCCTTATGGGTGGCAAGTTCGCAGAGCAGACGGTTGTTGATCCGACCGCTTTTCAGAAGTGCAACCATTTCATCGTTCAAATGCAGCTCCGTCAGTGGCGTGTTGATCTGCTCCCTGTTCTCTGTCCGGCACAGCAGATAATCGACGGAAACCCCATAGAAGTCTGCCAGCGTGATAAGGTTGCCATGATTGATTTCCTTAAAATCTTCTTTTTCATAACTGCCAAGGGCTGATTTAGAAATACCCGTTAGTTTTGATAGTTCTTCCAGATTTAAGCCTTTGTCCTTGCGGAGTTCCCAAAGGCGTTCCTGTATGCTTGTTGCTCCTTTCATGGGCACACGCTCCTTTCCAACGGTTTCATTGCTGCCGCTTATCTGGATTATATCACACTTTCCGTAATCGTGGAAATTTCTGATTTTTACCCTTAATTCCTACTTTGTGGACATACGGCACAGGGCACAAAAATGTTCTATGATACAGGTAGTTCATCGATGGATTATTCCAATCGAATGACCAGCCTGTGTGGGATATGCTTCCCCGGCGATGTAGCGCCATGAATTTTGGCAGGGATATGGAGGAACCCTGACCAAAACGAGCGTACCAAAGGGAGCGATACGCCGCTGTGAGATTCAGGGGAGGAACGACACCGGGGAGAACTGGCGGACTGACACCGAAATGATACCGAAACACAACAATCTGATAGGGGGACAGTCTACCCTATCGCTGATACTTCGGGAGATTTTAAGCGGCTCTATGGCTGTAATTTTACCGAAAATCGCCCCGAAACCATACACTAAAACGGGAGGAAGCGCAATATGCCGAGAATGAGCAAAAAGAGGAAGTATGAGCTTTCCTTTTACCTCAATGACCGGGGGCGTGTCACTTACAACGAATTATGCCGGAAATGCCAGCATGGGTGCAAGCAGAGCTTCCGGGCGGTTGTGATTGACTGCCCCTGTTATTTATCCAAACGAGCAAAGAAAAAGGAGGAACACACAGAATGAATTTTGAATTTATGACGATAGACACACCATTGCCGCCCTGTATGCCTTTTCCCAGAGCGTTGACAGGATTTCCAGTCAGCAGCACCGCAAAGGTCATGTACTGCCGGATGCTGGACGCTATGCTCTCCAAAGGGCAGGAGGACGAGAACGGAATCCTCTTTGTCTGCTTCCCTGTCACAGCCATTGCCGCAGTCCTGTCCCGCAGCTCCATGACGGTCAAGCGTTCTCTGAATGAACTGGAAACTGCCGGACTTATCATGCGGGTGCGTCAGGGCATTGGAGAACCAAACCGGATTTATGTGCTGATACCGGGAAAGGAGGACGCTGCCCTTGCCTGATACCTCAAAGCTGGAAAAACTCAATCGGGAGCTGGAAAAAAGCGAAAAGAAACTGCGGAAAGCCATCAATGATGAAAAGGCATTGCAGCACCAGTTGAAACAGCTTACCCGAAAGGAACGGACGCACCGGCTCTGTACCCGTGGCGGTATGCTGGAAAGTTTTCTGCAAGAGCCGGAACGCCTGACAGATGATGATGTCATGCTGTTGTTGAAACTCATTTTTCACAGACAGGACACGCAGGAACTATTGAAAAAACTGCTGGAACGGGAGATGACGGAACCCCCTTAGTTTACTAAGGGCGCAATTATACACCACCCAAAGGTTGGTGCATTGCGTTCTCCGAAGGCTCCTCGCCGGAGGGCTGTGATTTTCCGCAGTCATGGTCTGCTCCAAATCATACAGGGGACGCTACGCTTCCCCTGCGCTGGCTGTCGCCAGCTACCCTTTTGTGGACTTGCCATCTGGGGACACCTTGCGCTGCAAGCTGTTCCCAGCCGACAAGTAAAATATGGCTTGACTTAAAATTTTTATTCAGTTACCCTTAGATAAGAGTTACCGGTAGCTCTTTACCTAATCAATAAGGAGCGTGTAAAAATGTATCATGCACATTTTAGGGGAACACACTACGAAGCTGGTTTTCGGTGGGGTTCCTTACTGTTAAAACACAAAAATATAATTTTGGAGAACATACCATTTGAAATCACACGGGAGCGGATTGACTATGCTTTGTCCTGCCTTCCGATTTATGAAAAGTATTACCATGAGATTATGGAAGAAATTCAAGGTCTGGCAGATGGACAACAATGTGATGTCAGTATTCTGCAAGCTGTATTATTTAGTATGTACTCTATGCCGCCATCTTGTAATTGCTCTTGTTTTGCTTTTACAACGGAGCATGAAATTCTTCTGGGACGAAACAGTGATTTTCTGACAGAAATCGAAAGACTAAATCAGAATGTAGTTTATAAATTAACAGATGGAGTTTATTCTTTCACAGGAAATACAACTGCTTTTGTTGAGATTGAAGATGGCGTTAATGAACATGGTTTAGCGGTTGGTCTAACATCCGTCTATCCTAACCAATGCAAACCGGGATTTAACGCAGGTATGATTGTCAGATACCTGCTGGAGAAATGTAAAAATGTATCGGAAGCTGTCTCCTGTTTATATCAACTACCGATTGCTTCAGCGCAAACTTTAACCTTAGCTGATGCAATGGGGACGATAACAGTTATAGAATGTAATGCGGAACAGATAAAAGTAGAAAAGACATTGAATAACAATCTTTCTTTTGTCTGCGCAACAAACACTTTCCATTTTCCAGAAATGATAGGCTATAACAACGATAAAATTGATAATTGGTTTGCAGAAGAACGGTATCAAACATTGTATTCAGCTTTTAACAGAAAAAATGGAGGTTTCAATCTTCCATTTGCAGAAAAATTGTTGTCTGGGGATTATGGTTTTCTCTGCCAGTATGACAGAAGTACTGGTAAAGATACTGTCTGGTCAGTCATCTATGATATGAAACGACACAAAATTTATCGAAGCGAAGGGAATCCCGGACGACACAAATTCAAAGAAGATACTCGTTTTCAGTTTTGATTTTTCAAGCTGATATATTACTACAACTAAATACTCGCCGCCCACACAGCGGCACATTAAGCAGGAAATCTGAAAAAGATCTCCTGCTTTTTTTCTGCCCAAAATGAGGTGGTAAAACGCTACACCATCCACCAATTACCGAAAGGAGGGACACGAAATGCCTTGTCCACACAATGAAATCACGATTGTTCAGCGCAGCCAGCGGCAGTCTGCGGTTGCCGCCGCTGCTTACCAAAGCGGCGAAAAGCTGTTCTGTGAATACGACCAGCAAGTGAAGCACTACCCGGAAAAGCGTGGCATCGTCCACAATGAAATCCTGCTCCCGGCAAATGCCCCACGGTCGTATGCAGACCGCAATACTTTATGGAACGCCGCCGAAGCGGTGGAGAAGCAATGGAATTCCCAGATTGCAAGGCGGTGGGTGCTTACCATCCCCAGAGAGATACCGCCCGACCAGTACACTGTCCTTGTCCGGGAGTTTTGCCAGCAACAGTTTGTTTCCAAAGGCATGATTGTTGACTTTGCCATCCATGACCCCCACCCGCCGGGACACAATCCCCACGCCCATGTCCTGCTGACTATGAGAGCAATGGACGAACATGGAAAATGGCTTCCCAAGAGTCGCAAGGTTTATGACCTTGATGAAAGCGGAGAACGGATAAAACTTCCGTCCGGCAGGTGGAAAAGCCACAAGGAGGATACGGTTGACTGGAACGACCAGAAGTATTGTGAAATCTGGCGGCATGAATGGGAGGTCATCCAGAACCGCTATCTGGAAGCCAATGACCGCCCGGAGCGTGTGGACTTGCGTTCCTATGCCAGACAGGGGCTTGATATTATCCCTACTGTCCATGAGGGGGCTGCTGTCCGGCAGATGGAAAAGCGTGGTATCCAGACGAATATCGGAAATCTGAACCGGGAAATCAGAGCCGCCAACAGTCTGATGAAGTCCATCCGGCAGCTTATCCAAAACCTCAAAGGCTGGATTACCGAGCTGGGAGAAAAACGGAAAGAGCTGCTTGCACAAAAAGCGGCGGAGGAAGCGACACTTCTTCCCAATCTGCTGATGAAGTACATGGAGATACGAAAGGAAGAACGGAAGGACTGGACGAGGGCTGGACAGAACCGGGGGACTTCACAGGACTTAAAGGCAGTCAGCGAAGCCCTGTCCTATCTCCGGCAAAAGGGGCTTTCCACTGTGGAGGACTTAGAAGCGTTTCTGGAATCTTCCGGGAAATCAGCCGCAGATTACCGCAATCAGATGAAGCCAAAGGAAGCCCGCAGCAAAGTGATTGACGGGATTCTTGCCAGCCGGACAGACTGCAAGGAATGTAAGCCTGTCTATGAGAAGTACCAGAAGATATTTTTTAAGAAAACAAAGGAGAAATTCAAACAGGAACACCCGGAGGTTGCCCGGTATGCGAAAGCCGCCGCCTACCTTGCCAAGCACCCGGACGATAAGGACAGTACCCAAAAGGAGCTGCAAGAGGAGCAGGAAACGCTTCTGGAAGAAATTGCAGCCCTGAAAGTACCGCTGACAGAGGTGCAGGAGGATTTGAAGAAGCTGCGGGACATCCGCTACTGGGTACGGAAAGCCACACCCGGCACAGAGGAAAGCAAAGAGCCGCCCAAGAAGCAGCCCATCAAGGAAGTCTTGCAGGATAAGGCAGACGAGAAAAAAGCACAAAGAACCGCTCCGGCACAGGCGAAACACAGACAACAGGATATGGAACTTTAACAGACACTTGCCATTTTCAATCAGAGAATGTCAGGTGCTTTTTCTTTTTAAGGAGGGATAGATTTGAATGTATTTGAAGCTGTGAAGCAGTCCGTCACAACAAGACAGGCTGCGGAGCATTATGGAATCCATGCAGGGCGGAACGGGATGGCTTGCTGCCCGTTCCATCACGATAAAACCCCAAGCATGAAGCTGGATCGGCGTTACCACTGCTTCGGCTGCGGTGCGGATGGGGATGTGATTGATTTTGCCGCCGCCCTGTATGGGCTGGGAAAGAAAGAAGCCGCCGTACAGCTGGCACAGGACTTCGGGCTTTCCTATGAGGACTGGAAACCGCCGGGAAAAGCAAAAAAGCCCAAGCCCCGGCAGAAATCCCCGGAGGAACAGTTTCAGGAAGCAAAAAACCGCTGCTTCCGTATTCTTGCCGATTATCTCCACCTACTCCGAGTGTGGAGAAAGGAATATGCCCCGCACTCCCCGGAGGAAGTCTTTCATCCCCGGTTTGTGGAAGCCTTACAGAAGCAAGACCATGTGGAATATCTGCTGGATGTGCTGCTGTTCGGGGAAACAGAGGAAAAAGCGGCTTTGATTACGGAATACGGAAAGGATGTGATACAGCTTGAACAGCGAATGGCAGAGCTTGCAGCCGCAGACGCAGCAAGAACTAAAAAACACCATGAACGCCATGCAGCCACCCCAGAACATTGAGGAAATCAAGGCGGGGCTGGAAACTACCGAGAAAGGCGGTGTCCGTCAGAGCATACGGAACTGTCTGACCGTATTCCAGCGTGACCCGCTGCTTTCCGGGGCTATCGCATACAACATCCTGACCGACCGCAAGGACATCATAAAGCCCATCGGCTTCCACAGGGAAAGCACCGCCCTGAACGATACGGACATGAAGTATCTGCTTCTCTATCTGGAAGAAACCTACGGGCTTACCAATGAGAAGAAGATTGATAACGCCATCGGGATTGTGGCGAATGAAAACAAGTACCATCCCATCCGGGACTATCTCAATACCCTTGTGTGGGACGGGACAGAGCGAATCCGTTTCTGCCTGCGGCACTTTCTGGGGGCTGACGCAGACGATTACACCTATGAAGCGTTGAAGCTGTTCCTGCTGGGTGCAATCTCACGAGCCTTTCAGCCGGGATGCAAATTTGAAATCATGCTCTGTCTGGTCGGCGGTCAGGGGGCTGGCAAGTCCACCTTCTTCCGTCTGCTGGCAGTCCGGGACGAGTGGTTCTCCGATGATTTGCGGAAGCTGGATGATGACAATGTGTACCGCAAGCTGCAAGGTCACTGGATTATTGAAATGTCGGAAATGATGGCAACCGCAAACGCCAAGAGCATTGAGGAAATCAAGTCATTTTTAAGCCGGCAGAAAGAGGTCTACAAGATACCCTATGAAACCCACCCGGCAGACCGCCCCCGTCAGTGCGTGTTTGGCGGCACTTCCAATGCCCTTGACTTCCTGCCCCTTGACCGTTCCGGCAACCGCCGATTTATCCCCGTCATGGTGTACCAGGAGCAAGCCGAGGTTCACATTTTGGAGGATGAAGCTGCTTCCAGAGCCTATATCGAGCAGATGTGGGCAGAAGCGATGGAGATTTACCGAAGTGGCAGGTTCAAGCTGGCTTTCAGCCCCGCCATGCAGCGGTATCTCAAAGAACACCAGCGGGATTTTATGCCGGAGGACACCAAAGCCGGGATGATACAGGCGTATCTTGATAGGTACACCGGGAGCATGGTCTGCTCCAAGCAGCTCTACAAGGAAGCTTTGAACCATGCTTTTGACGAGCCGAAGCAATGGGAAATCCGGGAAATCAACGAGATTATGAACCAGTGCATTGACCGCTGGCGGTACTTCCCGAACCCAAGAATGTTTTCAGAATATGGCAGACAAAAGGGCTGGGAGCGTGAAAACCCGGCAACGGACTCCGGCAACCCGTCTGAAAAAACGATGGATGGTTTTGTGGAGGTCACAGAACAGATGGAGCTTCCATTCTGAAAATGACCGCCCGTTGCACCCCCTGTTGCTATCCCGTTGCCGAGCCGGTTGCTGGGGAAAACCCCTTATTTCCGGGCTTTTCTCCCTTATAACAACCAAAACAACAGAAAAATAAAAGAAAAGTATAAATAGTAACCATCGCCAGATTGAGATTGTTTGCAAGGTCTTTTGAAGCCCGTTGCCGGACTTCGTTGCCGACACCCTCTGTCTGGCTATTTTCATGCATGGAGGATAACTGCCTATGGCGAATAATAAGATGAATATTGAAGGAAAAAATTACTCGGATATTCCGGTGTGGCGTAGATATACGCTTACCATTGAGGAAGCAGCCAGATATTATCATATCGGCGAAGGAAAATTGAGAACGCTTATTGACACACATCCCAATGAGGATTTTTATGTGATGAACGGCAATCGTGCCCTCATTAAGCGTGAGAAATTTGAGAGGTATCTGGATCAGGCTACTGCTGTGTAAACAGAGCTGACAGATTTACCGATTTCACATGATATAACTATGCGGAGAGCTGGATTTGTGCTATGATAAGAGCGCAAGTCTGGCTCTCTTTTTTGAAAGGAGAGTTCACGATGAGTGAGAAAAGACGAGATAACCGTAATCGGATTTTGCGAGAGGGCGAGTACCAGCGTAAAGATGGGAGGTATCGGTTCCGCTATATTGATGAGGACGGAAAAGAGAAAAATGTATACAGTTGGCGTTTGGACAAGAATGAGCCAATGCCAAAAGGGAAGAAGCGGGAGCCTTCCCTGCGTGAGAAAGAAAAACAGATTGAAGCGGATTTGTTTGACCGTATCGTAACCAACGGTGGCAACTATACTGTTTTGGAACTGGTAGAAAAATATGTTTCATTGAAAACAGGAGTTCGTCACAATACGGTTGCCGGATATAAAACGGTCATCAATATGCTGAAAAAAGAGAGTTTTGGGAATCTGCGAATTGATAAGGTGCGTTTGTCAGATGCAAAGGCATGGTTGATTAAGCTCCAGCAGATTGATGGACGGGGATACAGTTCCATTCATTCTATCCGGGGAGTTCTAAGACCGGCATTTCAGATGGCAGTCGATGATGACCTGCTTCGTAAAAATCCATTTGAATTTGAGCTTGCATCCGTCATTGTCAATGATTCTGTTACCAGAGAAGCGATTACCCGAAAGCAGCAGAGAGATTTGCTGAAGTTTATTCAGGAAGATAAGCATTTCAGCAGATACTATGATGCAATCTATATTCTTTTTCACACAGGGCTTCGTATCTCAGAGTTCTGTGGGCTGACAGTTTCAGAAATTGAGTATGGAGAAATGCGTATCAAGGTAGACCATCAGCTACAGCGTACTGCACAGATGCAGTACGTGATCGAAGAACCGAAAACAGACAAAGGTATTCGATATGTACCGATGACAGAAGCTGTTGCAGCGTGTTTTCGCAGAATCATTGCCAACCGAAAGACGCCAAAGGTTGAGCCGGTGGTGGAAGGATATGCCGGATTTTTGTTTCTGGATAAAAACGATATGCCGATGGTTGCCCTTCATTGGGAGAAGTATCTGGAGCATATCATTCAGAAATACAATAAAATTTACCGTATCCAGATGCCGAAAGTTACCCCTCATGTATGCAGGCACACCTTTTGCTCTAATATGGCAAAATCCGGGATGAATCCAAAAACCTTGCAGTATATCATGGGTCACGCAGACATCAGTGTAACCTTGAACACTTACACCCATGTAAATTTTGATGATGCAAAGGAAGAAGTATATCGGATAGCGAATAGTTAAAAAAGCCCGTTGGTAAGGACGCTTGCTTTACCAACGGATTTACCAAGATTGCAGGGAAAAACATAAGAAAATACGAGAAGATTTGAGAAGATACCTTAAAAAGAAAGGAAAATTCAAAAGTCGGAAAACCCTGAAATATCAAGTGTTTGAGAAGAAATACAAGACTTAAATGGAGATATAAAAAGATGATAAAAGTACTTTTCATCTGCCACGGCAACATCTGCCGCTCCCCCATGTCCGAGTTCATCCTAAAAGACATGGTAGAAAAGCGCGGCATCCAAGATCAGTTCGAGATCGCCTCCGCAGCGACCAGCACGGAAGAGATCTGGAACGGAAGGGGCAACCCGATCTATCCGCCGGCGCAGGCAGAACTAAGAAAACATAAGATTGGAAACACGGCGTATACCAATTTCTCCGGGAAGCGCGCCCGCCAGGTCACGCGGGAGGATTACGGGTACTACGACTATATTTTGTGCGCGGAGACCACGAACATCCGAAATACCGTGCGGATCACGGGTGAGGACACGGAGCACAAGATAAAGCGTCTGCTGGATTACTCCAAGGATCCGAGGAACATCGCGGATCCTTGGTACACCGGAGATTTCGGTGTGACATATACGGACATCTGCGAGGGCTGTGAGAGTTTTCTCTCGTGGCTGGAGCAGGAAGGACATATAAGCATTACTAATAAAATTAAGTAAATAATTTCATGTCACTAATAACCGGAAAGCGTTGTAAAATCCGATTTGCAATGTTAGAATAAAAAAGCGGGCGATAAAAAGCCCGGCAGAGTTAGAAAACAAACAGGCAAACAGGATAAGGAGGTTCTGACATGGAAAAAATGTCATTGGAAAAAGAGTTGAGTGGTAATTCTTACCCGGGTAGAGGAATCGTGATTGGAAAATCAGCAGATGGAAAATATGCGGTGACGGCATATTTTATCATGGGAAGAAGCGAGAACAGCCGCAACCGTGTTTTTGTGGAGGACGGACAGGGAATCCGTACTCAGGCATTTGATCCGTCAAAACTGACCGATCCGAGTCTTATCATATATGCGCCGGTGCGTGTGCTTGGCAACAAGACGATTGTGACAAACGGCGACCAGACCGATACGATCTATGAACTGATGGACAAGCAGCAGACCTTTGAGCAGGCGCTGCGCACAAGAGAGTTTGAGCCGGATGCTCCGAACTATACACCGCGTATTTCCGGTATCATGCATGTGGAAGATGGAAATTACAACTACGCAATGTCCATCTTAAAGAGCAACAACGGCAATCCGGATGCATGTAACCGTTACACATTCGCTTATGAGAATCCGGTTGCGGGCGAAGGACATTTCATCCATACCTACATGGGTGACGGCAATCCGCTTCCGAGTTTTGAGGGAGAACCGACCCTGGTTGGTATTTCCGGAGACATCGATGCGTTTACAGATCTCGTATGGGAGAACCTGAATGCGGACAATAAAGTATCCCTGTTTGTCCGTTATATCGATATCGCAACAGGAAACTATGTGACACGCATTATAAATAAGAACAAATAAACGAGGATCAAGAGAGAAGCGAGGATAATCATGAAAGAATTAGAATTAAAATATGGCTGTAACCCGAATCAGAAACCGTCTAAAATCTACATGGAAGAGGGAGAACTCCCGATCAAAGTTTTGAGCGGAAGACCGGGCTACATCAATTTCCTGGATGCATTCAACGGCTGGCAGCTGGTAAGTGAATTAAAGAAAGCAACCGGACTTCCGGCGGCGACTTCTTTCAAACATGTTTCTCCGGCGGGAGCAGCAGTCGGCATGCCGCTTTCCGATGTGGAACGCAAGATCTACTGGGTGGATGATATGGATATCGAGTTTACTCCGCTTGCAAATGCTTACGCAAGAGCGAGAGGCGCAGACCGTATGTCTTCTTTCGGTGACTTTATTGCGCTTTCCGATGTCTGCGATGTCGCAACTGCCAAGATCATCAAGCGTGAGGTTTCCGATGGTGTGATCGCACCGGGATTTGAGCCGGAAGCACTGGCAATCTTAAAAGAAAAGAAAAAGGGAAACTACAACGTTATCGAGATCGATCCGAACTATGTTCCGAATCCGATCGAGAGAAAACAGGTCTTTGGTATTACTTTTGAACAGGGAAGAAATGAGTTACATATTGATGAGCATTTCTTTGACAATATCGTGACTGACAATAAGGAGATCCCGGAGTCCGCAAAGCGCGATCTTGCAATTTCCATGATCACTTTAAAATATACACAGTCCAATTCTGTATGCTACGTCAAAGACGGACAGGCAATCGGTATCGGTGCGGGACAGCAGTCCAGAATCCACTGTACCCGTCTTGCCGGTCAGAAGGCAGACAACTGGTGGCTGCGTCAGTGCCCGAAGGTCTTAAATCTTCCGTTCTTAGACAAGATCAAACGTGCGGACAGAGATAATGCGATCGATTTATACATCGGTGAGGATTATATGGATGTATTGGCGGACGGCGCCTGGGAAAATATCTTTAAGACAAAACCGGAAGTGTTTACCGCAGAAGAGAAGCGCGCATGGCTGGATAAAAATACCAACGTTGCGCTTGGTTCCGATGCGTTCTTCCCGTTTGGTGACAACATCGAGCGTGCGCACAGAAGCGGTGTGACTTATGTGGCAGAGCCAGGCGGATCGATCCGTGATGACAATGTAATCGCTACCTGCAACAAATACGGCATGGCAATGGCATTCACCGGAATCCGTCTGTTCCATCACTAAGAGGAAACGATACGGTTACTCGTGTGACCGGTTATAAATTAAAAGAAAAAAGGCTGGCAGAGATCAGACCGGGGATTTCCCCGAAACAGATCCTGTCAGTCTTTTTTTGATGCCACGCTGTGATGGAACCAGAGAGATTCAGTGGTCATTCAAAAACGGTTTCCGCAGAGTGACTTCCGGCAGCAGTGAGATGCCGCACTCTTCTGCAAGTGCAGAGCAGCCGTTATAAGTCGCCTCATCCCAAAAAGCGTCCGGTGTGTGCGCGTCCCTGCCGAATACAAAATCATTTCCGAGAGAGGCTGCAAGCGAAAAGAAACGTTTGGACGGGTAATGTCTCTGGTTTAAGTATCCACAGAAATTGATCTCAAGCGGAATGGAGAGCCGTTTGGCTTCCAGACACAGGTGGGTCATATGTTTATTGTAGATCTCATCGGAACCGGTAAAGTTGATAAGATCCGGGTGCGCGAGATAGGTGAAATTTCCGGTATTTAAGGCTTCGATCACGAGATCAACGTATTCTTTTAATTTCGCCTCGTCTGCACCCGGCGCGCCGCTGTAGCTGCCATCCAGCTCGCTGTGCAGAAAGTGCTGGCCGAGGATCAGGTAGTCGATATCATAAGGAAGGAGAAGATCACGCAGATCTGCCCAGTGATCCCTTAAATATTCCGCCTCAAAACCGACAAAGATCTGAATATCGTCTTTGTATTCCGCAGCGAGTGCGCGGATCGCGGTGACATAGTCAGAAGTATCATCCATATCCATGCGGACCGTGGACGGATAGCCGTGCAGATACGGGTATGGCACATGATCGGAAAAGCCGAGTGTTTTGATGCCGGCTTTAATCGCGCATTCTACATATTCCCGGTCGGTTCCCGTTGCATGATGACAGCGGAACGTGTGTGTGTGAAAATTATAATGCATGCTGTTGTTCATAAAAAACTCCAATCCTTCAGGTGACGTGATTTTTTGATCTATTTTTTACAACAGAAAATATTGTAGCACAGTCCGGCGAAAATTAAAATACGATCGGACTGTGGGAAAATTCATTCGGCAGACGTTTCCCGGTCTTGGCAGTCAGCGCGAGCCGATAGACATCCGCGGCAAAAATGTCTTTGGAAAGAAGCGCACAGGCATCGTCTGAGAGATAGCTCTTTGCATCCGCAAGCTTGGCGATGAGCGGGATGTCCGCGTTTTTCTTGATCGCCGAGAGAAGCGGTGCGGCACTTTTTCGAAAGCCGAGCAGCCGCAGGTAAGGCGCGAAGGAAAATACCCCTGCAAGTGCAAAATCTTCCTCTGTCAGGTTTAAAAGAATGTGGAGCAGTGCGCGGCTGATGCGTGTGTGGGTCAGTTCCTTTGATTTTAACTGCAGCACAAAATCGGACCAGCAGGTGAAATCAGAAAGGTTCTTTCGGATCTTGTTGGAGAGATCCGGCGTGACATCCAGATAGGAGGTAAAGCCGGACGCGCACTCACAGAGCAGTTTATAGTGCAGCATGGCGGAAAGATCATCGGAAAACAGAAAATCCCCGTCTTTTTGTGCTGCTTCTAAAATAGAAAACACAGCGGGCGGAACCTGATCCTGTATACCGGAGAGCGCGTCACTATCTGGTTTACATAAAAAATCGCGGATCGCGGTTGCGGAGGCAAGAGGGCCGGAAAGTGCGGTGTCGTGGTAACCGCTTCCCCGGCGCTTTAGCGGGCGTGGCGTTATGCCTGAGCCAAGCGAGAGCAGGCGCTGGACATAAGAAAGTCCTAAAATATTATTGGGGGAAGAAAGGAGCGCGTCGTCTGCCGGATTTTCTCCACAGCACAGGGAGAGGGCGGCATTTCGGGCAGCCGGAAAACTTTTCCCGAGCCGGAGCTGTGCGCGCAGCGCGTCCTGATACGCGGCGGGTTCCCGGTTTAAAAAATCCGCAAGCTTATAAAAAGCCGGAAGATCATCACTTTCCGCGCCAAAGCAGAGATCGGTGACGACACCGGTCTTTTCGAGGAGCGTGACCCCGCCGGCGGCAAAAGGCTCGGCACTTGCGCATGCGGATAATACCGGGAGCTCTAAGACGAGGTCGGCACCACAGCCAAGCGCCATTTTTGTGCGTTCCCATTTGTCTAAGATGCCGGGGATGCCGCGCTGCATAAAATCGCCGCTTAAAACGACGATGATAAAGTCGGTGTCCCACGTTTCTTTCGCGGTTTTTAACTGATAGAGATGACCGTTGTGAAACGGATTGTATTCTGCGATGATTCCGGTTACTTTCATATTGTGTGCAGGTTCCTTTCGTTCGGATAAAGTTGATATGTACCATATTCTGATTTTTATCCTACCATAAAAAGATTTTGGGTTCAAATTTCCAATTTAGCCTTGTATACAAATTTAGATTGTTTTATAATGTAAAATACATACAGTCCCATGAAAAATGGGATTATAGTACGTTAAAATGAAAAAGGAGATATGATATATGAACGTTTTAGTAATCAACTGCGGAAGTTCTTCTTTAAAATATCAGGTGATCAATTCTGATACAGAAGCAGTACTTGCAAAAGGCCTTTGCGAGAGAATCGGGATCGATGGCAGACTGACCTACAAACCGGCAGGCGGAGCCAAGGAAGAAAGAGAAGTGGATATGCCGACCCATAAACAGGCGATCCAGCTTGTTCTGGACGCGCTGGTAAATCCGAAGACAGGTGCGTTAAAGAGCCTTTCCGAGATCGGTGCAGTCGGACACAGAGTCGTACACGGCGGAGAGAAATTCGCTTCCTCCACGATCTTAAATGAAGAAGTCTTAAAAGTCGTAGAAGAGTGTAATGATCTTGCACCGCTTCACAACCCGGCAAACCTGATCGGTATCCGCGCGTGCCAGGAACTGATGCCGAACACACCGATGGTTGGCGTATTCGATACCGCTTTCCATCAGACCATGCCGGAGAAGGCTTATATGTACGGTATCCCGTATGAATACTATGACAAATACAAAGTTCGTAAATACGGCTTCCACGGAACCAGCCACAGCTTCGTTTCCCAGAAAGTAGCAGAACTCCTCGGAAAACCGTATGATTCCTTAAAGACGATCGTATGCCACCTCGGAAACGGTGCGAGCGTGTGCGCGGTAGATAAAGGAAAATCTGTGGATACTTCCATGGGACTTACCCCACTCGAAGGTCTGATCATGGGAACCAGAAGTGGTGACGTGGATCCGTCCGTATTAGAGTTCATCGCAAAGAAAGACAATATCGATATCACAGGTGTGTTAAACATCTTAAATAAGAAGTCCGGTCTTCTCGGAATGTCTGATGGACTCGGCAGTGATTTCCGTGATATCAGAGAAGCGGCAGGAAACGGAAATGAAAAGGCAAAGGTTGCCATGGACGCGTTCGCTTACCGTGTTGCAAAATATGTAGGCGCTTACGCAGCTGCCATGAACGGTGTGGATGTTATCGCGTTTACCGCAGGAATCGGTGAGCATGCTTCCGCGCTCCGTACCCAGATCTGCGAATACTTCGGATATCTCGGTGTTACGATCGACGAGACCGAGAACTGGAAAGAAGAGGACTACATGACCATTTCTACTCCGGATTCCAAGGTAAAAGTCATGGTGATCGCGACAAACGAAGAGCTTGCGATCTGCCGCGAGACCGTTGCGCTGGTAAAATAAAAATTTTGTTGACAAACCTTGGTCAAGTATGTATAATTGTTTGAGTGTGATTAGGAGAGTATCATGAAAGTAGATATAACAGACATTGTTTCGAATGAAAACAAAAGTGTTACAAAAGAAGTGGAAATCGATCTTACCTCTTTTGATTCAAAATTAGGTAATTTCCCGATCATCAAGAAAACGCCATTCACGTTACAGCTTACGAATGAGGAAAATAAGCATCTGCTTATCGAGACTGAGTTGGATGTGACGCTTGAAATACCATGTGACCGTTGCCTGACACCGGTGGATACGGATTTTCACATTTCAGTATCCAGAAAGCTTCCGATCGGCGGCGAGCCTGTTTCGGAGGAGGACGGCGAGGAAGACGATTATGTGGATGGATTTGATCTGGATGTAGATAGACTTATCTATGGTGAGATTATGGTTAACTGGCCGACGAAGGTTCTGTGCAAAGAAGATTGCAAAGGAATTTGTAGGAAATGCGGTGTGAATTTGAATCTGCAGACCTGTGATTGCCAGAAAACAGAGCTGGATCCAAGAATGGCCGCTATCCAGGATATCTTTAACAAATTTAAGGAGGTGTAACCAGATGTCAATTTGTCCAAAGAACAAATCTTCCAAAGGAAGAAGAGATAAAAGAAGAGCAAACTGGAAGATGACTGCTCCAAATTTAGTAAAATGCAGCAAATGCGGCGCTTTAATGATGCCTCATAGAGTTTGCAAGAACTGTGGTTCTTATAACAAGAAAGAAATTATCCCTCAGGACTAATCAGTGGGGAGATCAGGAGTGTTTGAAAAAACACTCCTTTTTTACTTTCGGAATATAATGGAAAAGGTGATTTTATATGAGTGATATTTTTAATTATGACAACAAACTGATGCAGGGACTGGATAAGTTTTTCAATGTATGTTACCTGAGCATCGTCTGGCTGCTTGCCTGCATTCCGATCATTACGATCGGCGCGGCAAATACGGCGCTGTATTACACGGCAAACAAGGTCTTAAAACATAACCGCGGTTATGTCTGGAAAGATTTCTGGGGGGCGTTCCGCGCCAATTTCAAACAGTCTACGATCGTCTGGCTGGTGACACTCGGACTGACATTGTTAATGTGCTTTGATACCTATGTAATGTGGAAATTTGCGGCTGCGGGATATGGCATTGGCAAGATCTATATCTTTTTTACGATCGTACTCGCGTTCGTGATCATGTGGGCGGTATATGTTTTCCCATATATCGGACGTTTCGCGAATACGACAAAGGCGATCATGAAAAATGCGCTGCTGTTGGCGTTTGCACATCTGCCTAAGACACTTCTGGTATTTGCAATGTTTGTAGGATGCGCGGTTTTGCTCTATTTATTCGGATTTCTGATCGTTCTGCTTCCGGGACTTTACATGTGGATCAAGAGTTATATCATGGAAGGCATTTTCAGAAAGTACATGTCCGAGGAAGACCGTGAGTCTGAGGATGAACGCAACCGTGAATACTAGATTTATTTTTGGTTGATTTATAGAATAAGATATAGTATATTTTGATATAGATATGTGACAGCAGTCCGTAAGGAGGGAGAACATGCAGGAGATCACGACAGTAGTATTAGACGCGATGGGCGGAGATCATGCGCCAGGCGAGATGGTGAAAGGTGCGATCGACGCAGTCAATATGCGGGACGACATAAAAGTGATCCTGGTAGGACAGGAAGATGTCATTAAGGAAGAGATAGGAAAGTATCAGTATCCGGAAGACAAGATCGGAATCGTACATGCGGAAGAGGTTATCGAAACTGCCGAGCCTCCGGTCAATGCGATCCGTAAAAAGAAAAATTCCTCGATCGTAGTGGGAATGAATATGGTAAAAAACAAAGAGGCAGACGCGTTTGTCTCAGCAGGAAGTTCCGGAGCAATCTTAGTCGGCGGACAGGTTATTGTCGGAAGGATCCGTGGGATCGAGCGGCCGCCGCTTGCGCCGATCATCCCGACCGAGAGCGGCGTTTCACTCCTCATCGACTGCGGAGCCAATGTGGATGCGCGTCCTTCCCATCTGGTGCAGTTCGCGAAGATGGGTTCGATCTACATGGAACATGTAGTTGGGATCAAGAATCCGAGAGTGGCGATCGTAAATATCGGGGCAGAGGAAGATAAGGGAAATGCGTTAGTCAAAGAAACATTTCCGTTACTCAAGGCGTGTACCGATATCAATTTCGTTGGCTCGATCGAAGCCAGAGAGATCCCGCATGGCGGAGCGGATGTAATTGTCTGTGAAGCGTTTGTGGGAAATGTCATCTTAAAGCTGTATGAGGGGCTCAGCTCTACACTGATCAGCCTCGTAAAGCAGGGCATGATGAGCAGTGTGACAAGCAAGATCGGAGCGGCAATGGCACTTCCGGCATTGAAAAAGACGTTAAAAGAGTTTGACGCTTCCAAATACGGCGGAGCACCACTGCTTGGTCTGAACGGACTGGTCGTAAAGACACACGGCAGTGCAAAGGCAATGGAGGTAACCAACTCCATCATTCAGTGTGTCACATTTAAGAATGAAGATATCAATGGAAAGATCAAAAAAAATATTATAGTTTCTGAGGAAAAGACAGAAGCATAGAAAGGAAATGACGTATGGAATTCGAAAAGTTAAAAAAAATTATTGCGGAAGTATTAAATGTGGATGAAGATGAGATCACAATGGACACAACATTTGTGGATGATCTGGGAGCAGACTCCCTGGATGTGTTCCAGATCATTATGGGAATAGAGGAAGAATTCGATATCGAGATCGAAAATGAAGAAGCAGAAAAGATCGTTACCGTTTCAGATGCGGTAGAGCAGATCAAAAATGCGTTAAACAACTAATCGCGCTGGATTCTTTTGGCGGATCAGAGAGACGAAAGATAAAGCCCTTTTAGAAGGGCTTTATCTTTCGTTTCATAATAGAAGAGAAATTACTGCGGTGAGGAGAAGAAGATGAGAAAACAATTAGAGTTTCAAGAGGTGATCGGATATCAGTTTCAAACACCGGGACTGCTTTCACAGGCATTGACACACAGTTCCTATGCCAATGAAAAACATATGAAAAAGGGATCGGACAATGAACGTCTCGAATTTCTGGGAGATGCGGTGCTTGAGATCGTGTCAAGTGAGTTTTTATACTTAAATTACCCGAAACTGCCGGAAGGCGATCTGACGAAGATGCGCGCGAGCCTGGTCTGTGAGCCGACACTGGCGTTTTGTACCAGACAGCTGAATCTTGGCGATTATCTCCTGCTTGGCAAGGGAGAAGATATGACCGGCGGAAGAAAACGCAAGTCCATTCTTTCGGATGCGCTTGAAGCGGTTATCGGTGCCATTTATTTAGACGGTGGTTTTGCTAGTGCAAAAGAGTTTATTTTAAAATTTATTCTGACGGATATTGAACATAAGCAGCTCTTTTATGATAGCAAGACTATCCTTCAGGAGGTAGTGCAGGCATCCTACAAGGAGGAACTGTGTTACCGCCTTGTCGGGGAAGAAGGACCGGATCATGACAAACACTTTATGGTCGAGGCCTGGATCGGAGAAATGCTAATCGGAAAGGGCGAGGGACACACAAAGAAAGCGGCGGAACAGGAAGCGGCTTATCAGGCATTGCTGAAACTGAAAAAGTAACAGACAGGAAACGGGAGAGAATATGTATTTAAAGAGTATTGAGGTACACGGCTTTAAATCCTTTGCCAATAAGATCGTTTTTGATTTTCATAACGGAATTACCGGCATTGTGGGGCCAAACGGCAGTGGAAAGAGTAATGTCGCGGATGCCGTGCGCTGGGTGCTCGGTGAGCAGAGCGCAAAACAGCTTCGTGGTGCCAGCATGCAGGATATCATATTTGCGGGAACCGAGAACAGGAAACCGTTAAGCTATGCGTATGTCGCGATCACACTGGACAATTCGGATCACAAGCTGGCAGTGGATTTCGCGGAGGTCACGGTAGCACGTCGCGTGTACCGCTCCGGCGAGAGCGAGTATCTTTTGAATGGAAATCCGTGCCGTCTTAAGGATGTCAACGAACTGTTTTATGACACCGGTATCGGTAAAGAGGGATATTCCATCATCGGACAGGGTCAGATCGAAAAGATCCTAAATGGTAAGCCGGAGGAACGGAGAGAACTTTTTGACGAAGCGGCAGGAATCGTAAAATTTAAGCGCAGAAAGGCTGCGGCGCAGAAAAAGCTGGCGGACGAGCGGGAGAACCTTGTCCGTGTCAATGACATTTTGTCGGAACTTGAGCGCCAGGTTATTCCGCTGGAAAAACAGGCGAAAACCGCGAAGATCTATCTTCAGAAAAAAGAAGAACTGAAAACTTACGATGTCAATATGTTTCTTCTGGAAACAAAGAGGATCGAGGAACAGCAAAAAGAAGTGGCCGGTAAGTACCGGATCGCGGATGACGAGTTAAAAGAGGCGAATGAATCCTACGAGGGCATTAAATCCGAGTATGAGAAGCTGGAACGCGAGATGGAAGCGCTTGATGAAAAGATCGACCAGACCAAGGATCAGCTGAGTAACACCAGCGTTATGAAAGGAAAGCTGGAAGGGCAGATCAATGTCCTGCGTGAACAGATCCACACGGCGGAACTTACCGATGAGCATTTAAAGAGCCGTCTGGACGCGATCGAGCGGGAGAAGGAAGCAAAGCAGGCGGAGCGCGCAACTTACGAGGAGCGGAAAAAAGAACTGGCTGCGGGGCTTGAAGAGACCGGCGCGAAGCGGCGGCAGGCGGAAGAGGATTTAAAAAAGATCCGGGATGAGATCGCGCAGTGCAGCGCACGCATGGAAGCGGGCAAGAGCGAGATCATTGCCCTTTTAAATAACAAGGCATCGATCAAAGCGGGACAACAGCGTTACGATACGATGTTAGAGCAGATTAACATCCGCAAGGCGGAACTCACCAAGCGGCTTTTGGAGCGGAAGAGCGAGGAAAATGATTTAAAGAATGTCCTCGGGCAGTATGAGGAAGAATATAAAAAGACCTGTGAGGTGATCTCGGGCTTAAATACTTCCATGCAGGAGATGGAGCAGAAAGCTGCGGAATGGAAGAAAAAACAGCGGGAAGTAAACGAGACGCTGGATACGGCGAGACTTTCCTACCACAAGGAGCAGTCGAAGCTGGAATCGTTAAAGAACATCGCGGAGCGTTACGAGGGATACGGAAACAGTATCCGCAAAGTGATGGAACAAAAAGAGAACGAAGCCGGACTTCTTGGCGTTGTGGCGGATCTCATTAAAGTGGATAAAAAGTATGAGACCGCGATCGAGACAGCGCTTGGCGGAAATATCCAGAATATCGTGACGGAGGATGAGACGACCGCGAAGCGGATGATCGGTTATTTAAAGAAAAACCGTCTGGGACGCGCAACATTTCTGCCGCTGACCAGTGTCCGCGGAAAAGATAATTCCAAAAACGAGAAGTATCTGGCGGAGGAAGGAATCCTCGGATTCGCGAATACGCTGGTGCAGACGCAGGAAAAATACGCGGGTGTGCTTTCCTATCTGCTTGGCAGGGTGCTTGTGGCAGACACGATCGACCATGCACTGGCACTGGCGAAAAAAAGCCAGTATTCGTTACATATCGTCACGCTGGAAGGGGAATATCTAAGCCCGGGCGGTTCGCTGGCAGGTGGAGCGTTTAAAAATAACAGCAATCTGCTTGGAAGAAAGCGGGAGATCGACACGCTTGAACAGAGCATGAAAGAGCTGGTGGCACAGATCAAAAGTTGCAGGGCAAGGTCGGAAGAGATAAAGACCGCGCAGGCGCTTCTTGCTGAGGATATCGAGTCCGCGAAAGTAAAACTGCAGGAGCAGTATCTTGCACAGAACACCGCGGAAATGAATTTAAAACGCGCAAAGGACAGACAGGAAGAGAGCGAAAATGTCTATGCAGGTCTGAGACGCGAGAGCAAAGAGATCGAGGCGCAGATCGCGGAGATTGCGGAAAACAAGGAAAAGATCACAGACGAGATCGAAGTCATGGCAAAACGCGAAAAGGAGATCGGAGAGGAAAACAACCGGCTCCAGAGCGTGTTAGAGGAACAGACCAAAGCGGAAGATGCCGCGAAGGAAAAAGCGGCGAAGATCCAGATGGAAGAGGCAGGATTTTTACAGAAGGAAGAATTTATCCTGGAAAATACCGGACGTATCGACCGGGAGATCGCGCATCTGAAAGAAGAAGCGGATTCCCTGAAAAATCAGGCAAAAGAGGCAAAAGGTGATGTCCAGAAGAAAAAACACGACATCGAGGAGATCGAAAAGACGATCCTTGCCTCGGATGGCAGCCATGCGGATCTGGAGAAGCAGTTAAAAGAAGATCAGGCAAAAAAAGAAGAGATGTCTGCGGAATATAAGGGATTCTTTCAGAAACGCGAGGATATCACCAAACGCGTCGGAGAACTTGACAAGGAGATCTTCCGTTTGAATGCCCAGAGGGAAAAACTCGAGGAAGCACAGGAATACCAGAACAATTATATGTGGGAAGAATACGAACTGACACTTCATGCGGCAGAAGAACTGCGCAGGGAGGAGTATGGGGATCTTCCGCAGTTAAAAAAGATGATCGCGTCGTTAAAAGAGGAGATCCGCAAACTCGGGGATGTCAATGTCAATGCGATCGAGGATTACAAGGAACTCTCCGAGCGTTACGAGTTTTTGAAAAACCAGCATGATGACCTGATCGAAGCCGAGAAGACGTTGATCGGCGTGATCGAGGATCTGGACAGCGGAATGCGTAAGCAGTTCACAGAAAAATTCGCAGAGATCCAGCATGAATTTGACAAGGCGTTTAAGGACCTTTTCGGTGGCGGAAAGGGAACCCTGGAACTGGTGGAGGATGAGGACATCCTGGAATGCGGCATCCGTATCATCGCGCAGCCGCCGGGAAAGAAGCTCCAGAACATGATGCAGCTTTCCGGTGGCGAGAAGTCGCTGACGGCGATCGCGCTTTTGTTTGCGATCCAGAATCTGAAACCGTCTCCGTTCTGTCTCTTGGACGAGATCGAGGCGGCGCTCGACGATTCAAACGTAGACCGTTTTGCGCAGTATCTGCATAAATTGACGAAAAATACACAGTTTATCGTGATCACGCACCGAAGAGGAACCATGAATGCGGCAGATCGTCTGTATGGTATCACCATGCAGGAAAAGGGCGTTTCCACGCTGGTATCGGTAAATCTGATTGAAAATGATCTGGAACAGTAGCAAAAAAGAAAGAAGGGCAGAAGATGGGAGAGAAAAAAGGTTTTTTCAGTCGTCTCGTATCGGGACTGACCAAGACAAGAGATAATATCGTATCCGGGATAGACGCGGTGTTTGGCGGCTTTTCTCAGATCGATGAGGATTTTTACGAAGAGATCGAGGAAATCCTCATCATGGGAGATATCGGAGTCTCCGCGACAGAAAATATTTTGGAATCCTTAAAGCAGAAGGTGAAGGAAAACCACATCAAGAAGCCGGATGAGTGCAAGGAACTTCTGATCGAAAGCATCAAAGAACAGATGCAGGTGGGAGAGACCGCGTACCGGTTTGAGGAAGAAAAGTCGGTGGTACTGATCGTTGGTGTCAACGGTGTGGGAAAAACAACATCTGTAGGAAAGCTTGCGGGAAAATTAAAGGCGCAGGGAAAGAAAGTGGTACTTGCGGCGGCGGATACATTCCGCGCGGCGGCAGGAGAACAGTTAAAAGAATGGGCGAACCGTGCCGGCGTGGACATGATCGGCGGCCAGGAGGGAAGCGACCCGGCGGCAGTCATTTATGACGCGGTTGCGGCGGCAAAAGCAAGAAACGCGGATGTCCTTCTCTGCGATACGGCAGGAAGACTGCACAACAAGAAGAACCTGATGGAAGAACTGCGAAAGATCAACCGGATCCTGGAAAAAGAATATCCGGACGCATACCGTGAGACACTGGTAGTGTTGGATGCCACAACCGGACAGAACGCGCTCGCACAGGCAAAACAGTTCGCGGAAGTGACGGATCTGACCGGAATCATCCTGACCAAAATGGACGGAACGGCAAAGGGCGGAATCGCAGTGGCGATCCAGTCCGAATTACAGATCCCGGTGAAATACATCGGTGTCGGTGAAACGATCGATGATCTGCAGAAGTTTGACCCGGAAGAATTTGTGAACGCGCTGTTCGACCGTGGTGAGGGAGCACAGGAACACGAGGAAGGAGAAAATGATTAAGATGTTGACATTGGATAAGTTTGAGGAAGCAAGTGAGAAAGTAAAAGAAGTAACGTTGGAGACAAAGCTTGTATACAGCGAGTATCTGAGCGGACAGAGTGGAAACAAGGTTTATTTAAAACCGGAAAATCTGCAGTATACCGGCGCGTACAAAGTGCGCGGCGCTTATTATAAGATCAGCACACTTTCCGATGAGGAAAGAAAGAAGGGGCTGATCACGGCATCTGCCGGAAACCATGCGCAGGGCGTTGCCTACGCGGCAAAATGTTATGGTGTCAAGGCAGTGATCGTTATGCCGACGACGACACCGCTTATCAAGGTAAACCGCACCAAAGGATATGGCGCAGAGGTGATCCTTCACGGGGATGTTTATGATGAAGCCTGTGAGTATGCGTTAAAGCTTGCCGAGGAAAAGGGCTATACGTTCGTGCATCCGTTCGATGATCCGGCGGTTGCGACCGGACAGGGAACAATCGCGATGGAGATCTTTAAAGAACTTCCGCTTGTGGAATATATCCTCGTTCCGATCGGCGGCGGCGGACTTGCGACCGGTGTGTCCACACTTGCCAAGCTCTTAAATCCGAAGGTAAAAGTCATCGGCGTGGAGCCGGCGGGCGCTGCATGTATGAAGGCGTCCCTGGCTTCCGGAAAAGTGACGACGCTTCCGAACGTCAACACGATCGCGGACGGAACCGCGGTAAAGACACCGGGATCAAAGATCTTCCCGTATCTTCAGAAAAATCTGGATGATATCATTACCGTAGAAGATCATGAGTTAGTCGTTTCTTTCCTTGATATGGTGGAAAATCATAAGATGATCGTGGAAAATTCCGGTCTTCTTACGGTTGCCGCGTTAAAGCATCTGAATGTGAAGGACAAACGTGTGGTTTCCATCTTAAGCGGCGGAAACATGGATGTGATCACGATGTCATCGGTCGTACAGCAGGGACTTATTTTCCGTGACCGTATCTTTACCGTATCGGTACTGCTTCCGGATAAGCCGGGTGAACTCTGCAAGGTGGCGGATACGATCGCCAAAGAGCAGGGTAACGTAGTAAAACTGGAGCACAATCAGTTCGTTACAACAAACCGTACCGCGCAGGTAGAACTCCGTATCACGATGGAATCGTTTGGAACCGATCACAAGAACAAGATTATAAGTGCACTGGAGAGAAACGGTTACAAACCGAAAGTAGTTCAGGCAAATCTGTAAGTTTTTTGGAAAGAAAATGGCGGAGGGCAGCGAATGTTTGGAAGAAGCGAAGACATTTTTGAGGAAGAACGGCCGAAAGAAGAAAAGGTAACAAGACAGGAACGCAGGGAAGAAAAGCTCCGGGAAAAAGAGCGGAAAAAACAGGAAAAAGAAGATTTAAAACAGCAGAGAGCCGCGTTTGAGGAAGAGATGAAAGGGCGCGAGCTGGAAGAAAAAAGAAGAAAACAGCTGGAAAAAGAGGACGCGCGCAACGCAAAACTGGCGAAAAAAGCGGAAAAGAAGATTGCCAAAGTCGAGATGCGGAGTGAAAAGAAACCGTCTTTTAAAAACCGGATCTTTTTCGTGATCCTTCTCCTTCTTTGTTTTGCGGCGGGCTTTGGAGCGGCGGTTTTCGTCGCGTGGATCGGTCATGTGCCTTTCGCGCCTGTGAAATTCCTGCCGTTCGCCCTGCTTGCCTTTGTATTTACCTTTTCCACCGCGAATTTCTTTCTGCATGAAGGAAAGATCGAGGTGGCGGCAGGGGCGTTCTCGCTGCTTTCGCTGGCAGGCGGAATCGTGGAACTGGCTTATTTATTCCATTAAATGCAGCTTTTTCAAAAAAGAAGCAGGGTGTAAAGAAAAAACACTTGACACCCTGCTTCTTTTATTGTATGATACACTAGGTTCGTAGATAAGGAGTCGGATATGGAAGAAAAGCTGGAACAGGCTTATCTGTATGATTTTTACGGAGAGCTTTTGAACGAACATCAGCGCAGGATATATGAAGATTTTGTATTTAATGATCTCTCCCTTGGCGAGATCGCGAAGGACGAGGGGATCAGCAGACAGGGCGTGCATGATATGGTGAGACGCTGTAACCGGACGCTCGAAGGCTACGAGGAGAAGTTACATCTGGTAGCGAAGTTCCTTTCCGCGAAGCAGAAAGTATCAAAGATCCATATTCTGGCAAAGCAGTTTCATGAAAAGCCGGAAGATCAGATTTTAAACGAGATAGAGAATTTATCCAATGAGATATTAGAGGAGCTGTAATATGGCATTTGACAGTTTATCAGAAAAACTGCAGAACGTATTCCGCAATCTGCGGAGCAAGGGACGCCTGACCGAGGATGATGTCAAAGCAGCGTTAAAGGAAGTCAAGCTGGCGCTTCTTGAGGCGGATGTAAACTTCAAGGTGGTAAAACAGTTTACAAAGTCGGTACAGGAACGCGCGATCGGATCGGATGTTATGAACGGTCTGAATCCGGGACAGATGGTCATTAAGATCGTAAATGAGGAAATGGTAAAACTCATGGGATCTGAGACGACAGAGCTTTTGTTAAAGCCGTCGAACGAGATCACCGTGCTCATGATGGCAGGTCTTCAGGGTGCAGGTAAGACGACCACGACAGCGAAGATCGCCGGAAAGTTAAAGCAAAAAGGCAGAAAACCGCTTTTGGTTGCCTGTGATGTCTACCGTCCGGCTGCGATCGATCAGTTAAAGATCAATGGCGAGAAGCAGGGCGTGGAAGTATTTGCCATGGGAGATAAGAACCGTCCTGTGGATATCGCGAAAGCCGCGATGGAACATGCCGCAAAAGGCGGATTTAATGTAGTGATCATCGATACTGCCGGACGGCTTCATGTAGATGAAGAGATGATGGCGGAACTCGTTGAGATAAAAGAAAATATCGAGGTGACAGAGACGATCCTTGTCGTTGATGCGATGACCGGTCAGGACGCCGTGAATGTCGCAGGCACTTTCGATGAAAAGATCGGGATCGATGGCGTGATCCTGACCAAACTGGACGGTGATACCAGAGGCGGAGCGGCATTGTCGATCCGTGCGGTAACCGGAAAGCCGATCCTTTATGTCGGTATGGGTGAGAAACTTTCCGATCTCGAGCAGTTTTATCCGGATCGTATGGCATCCCGTATCCTTGGAATGGGTGATGTCTTAACGCTCATTGAAAAGGCGCAGGAAGACCTCGATGAGGAAAAAGCCAAAAAGATGGAGCAGAAGCTCAAAAAGGCTGAGTTTGGATTTGATGATTATCTCGAATCCATGAACCAGATGAAAAAAATGGGCGGTATCTCCAAGGTGCTCGGCATGATGCCGGGGATCGGCGGCGCGCAGCTCTCACAGATCGAGAGCGCGATCGATGAAAAACAGATGGCGCGTGTGGAAGGAATCATCTACTCCATGACACCGA
Source organism: Roseburia yibonii (assembly GCF_014297335.1). Lineage (NCBI taxonomy): Bacteria > Bacillati > Bacillota > Clostridia > Lachnospirales > Lachnospiraceae > Roseburia > Roseburia yibonii. The sequence goes on along the minus strand of NZ_JACOQH010000004.1, from coordinate 133,959 downwards.
AGGAACGCAGCAATCCATCCATTTTAAATCCGAGCAGAAAACGCCGGATCGCGCAGGGCGCGGGTGTGGATATCGCGGAGGTCAATCGCCTGGTCAAGCAGTTTGAACAGACCAAAAAGATGATGAAACAGATGCCGGGCATGTTCGGCGGAAAAGGCGGCAGAGGAAAACTCGGCGGCTTCGGGAAAATGAAATTCCCGTTTTAAGATTTGCAGAATCCAACAGATAACTGTTGATTTTGATAGAAATACCCTGCAAGGAGGTGAAAGAAAGTGGTAAAGATCAGATTAAGAAGATTAGGACAGAAAAAAGCTCCTTTTTATAGAATCGTTGTAGCAGATGCGAATTCTCCAAGAGATGGCAGATTCATCGAGGAAATCGGAACTTATGATCCAACAAAAGATCCTAGTGAATATCATGTAAATGAAGAACTGGCAAAGAAATGGTTAGCAAACGGCGCACAGCCGACCGCTACTGTAAACAGAATTTTCAAAGCTACCGGTATCGTAAAATAATCATTTGGGATTTGTGAGGTGAATGTAATGAAAGAATTAGTGGAAGTAATTGCAAAATCACTGGTAGATCATCCGGATGAAGTAGTTGTTACTGAAAGCGAAAATGACAAAGCCCTTGTAGTGGAGCTGCGTGTCGCGCAGACCGACATGGGTAAAGTAATTGGCAAACAGGGACGTATCGCGAAAGCGATCCGTTCTGTAGTGAAAGCAGCAGCCTCAAAAGAAAACAAAAAAGTTATTGTAGAAATTGTACAGTAATGAAAATGAGGGCACTGTAAAATAGCCGCATGGACAGGATATTTTACAGTGCCCTCATTGGATATCGGGAAAAGCAGGAGGAAGATGGGTTGGAAGATTTATTGCAGGTAGGTGTGATCACCACAACACATGGCGTGCGCGGTGAAGTCAAGGTATTTCCGACAACGGATGACGCAAACCGCTTTAAAAAATTAAAAGAAGTAATCTTGGATACCGGAAAAGAACAGTTGCCTTTGGAGATCGCGCAGGTGAAGTTTTTTAAAAACCTGGTTATTTTGAAGTTCAAGGGAATCGATAATATAAATGATATTGAAAAATATAAAGGCAAAAGCCTTTATGTGACAAGAGAACATGCAGTCAAGTTAAAAAAAGATGAATACTTTATTGCCGATCTGATCGGGATGCGCGCAGTGACCGAAGAGGGCGAGGAGCTCGGCACGATCAAAGATGTGCTGCAGACCGGCGCGAATGACGTTTACATCATTAAGAAAGACGGGGAGGACGAGCTTCTGGTCCCGGCCATCAAGGACTGCGTAAAGAACGTGGATATCGAAGGCGGAGTGATGACACTTCATCTGTTGGAGGGACTGCGGGATATCAATAAGAAATAAAAGAGGTTATTATGAGATTTCATATACTGACCCTGTTTCCGGACATGGTGGAGCAGGGACTGAACACAAGCATCATCGGACGCGCGGTGGAAAAGGGTATTTTATCCATCGAAGCGGTCAATATCAGAGATTATACGCTTGACCGCCACAAGAAAGTGGACGATTATCCATATGGCGGCGGAGCGGGTATGGTCATGCAGGCGCAGCCGATCTATGACGCGTGGCAGGCGATCGTTACGAAGATCGGCTATCGTCCGCGGACGGTTTATCTGACCCCGCAGGGACCGACGTTCCATCAGGGAATGGCAAAGGAATACGCAAAAGAGGAAGATCTGATCCTGCTCTGCGGACATTACGAGGGCATTGATGAGCGTGTGCTTGAGGAGATCGTGACGGATTATGTCTCGATCGGAGATTATGTGCTGACCGGCGGCGAGCTTCCGGCGATGGTCATGGTGGACGCGATCTCCCGCATGGTGCCGGGCGTGCTGAGCAATCAGGAATCCGGCAGTACGGAATCCTTTGAGGGCAGTCTGCTCGAGTATCCGCAGTATTCCAGACCGGAGGAGTGGCACGGGAAAAAAGTCCCGCCGATCCTTTTATCCGGCGATCACGCGAAAGTGGATGCGTGGCGCAGGGAACAGTCGATTTTACGCACCAAGGAGCGCAGACCGGATCTGCTAAAGTGGGCGGAGCTTTCCGAGAAAGAGCGAAAGAATTTATGATCGAAGTCTATGGGCTTGACGGGAACGCGCAGGATTCCCCGGCATGGGAGATGCTCTTTCAGGAGCAGAATTATGTGGGACTGTTTTCGGATTACCGGCTGGAAAAGATCCGCAGGTGCAAAAAAGAAGATGCAAGGCGGCAGAGCATAGCCGCAGGCTGGCTGCTCGATCAGGTGCTGCGAAAACATGGCATGACAGAGCGCACTGCGCGTTTTCAGACGGGAGCGCACGGGAAGCGCCTGCTTTATCTTTCCGATGGGACAAGGGTGGATGTGAACCTTTCCCATTCCGGCGGCTATGTGGTGTGCGCATACAGCACAGGAGGCGCGGTCGGGATCGACGTAGAGTGCGTGCGTGAGGATGTGAAGGCGTTACAGCTCGCGAAACGCTTCTTTGCGCCGGAAGAATCTGCATGGCTGGAGGCACAGCCAAAGAAAGCGGAAGCCTTTTGCAGGCTCTGGACGAGAAAGGAAAGCTTTGCGAAAAGGAACGGCGATGGCCTGACCATGCGTCTCGATCAGTTTCTGGTGCTTGAACCGGAGGATCTGCCGGCGCATAAGCGGGACACAGAGGTCTTTTTTAAAGAGTATGAGAGGGCAGACTGCAGGATCACGGTCTGCGCGGGGGAAGCGGATTTCCCGGAACAGATCGCATGGCAAAAAATTAGTGAGAAAAGTCTTGCCAAGCTGTAAATAGTATGGTAAGATTGGATAGTTGTGAAATAAACGCGATGGTCCTCTGTTACAAATTGTATTAAGAACATCAAAAGAATCAGGAGGTCACAAAATGAACGCAAGTGAAATTATTAAGAGCATTGAAGCAGAACAGTTAAAAGCTGAAGTACCGGAATTCCGTGTTGGTGATACTGTTAAGGTATTCGCTAAGATCAAAGAAGGAAACCGTGAAAGAATTCAGGTTTTTGAAGGAACTGTATTAAAGAGACAGGGCGGAAGCAACCGCGAGACTTTTACTGTAAGAAAGTTTTCAAACGGTGTCGGCGTAGAAAAGACCTGGCCGTTACATTCTCCGCATGTTGAGAAAGTCGAAGTTGTAAGACATGGTAAAGTAAGACGTGCGAAACTGAATTACTTACGCGGACGTATCGGTAAGAAAGCGAAAGTAAAAGAATTAGTAAAATAAGAAATGCGAGAGAGGGACAATTTCAAAGTGTGAATTGTTCCTCTTATTGTTTTATGAGGAAAGCGGCATGAGAAGATACAGAAGGACAGGACTGGATTTTAACCGCAGGAAGAAAGATGTGAATTTCCCGCTGTTAAAAGAGATTTTTTCCTGGATCATTGAGATTGCCATTGTGCTTATGATGGCGTTTGTGCTGGTGTATTTTATCGGAATGCGTACCAGCGTGGTGGGGCAGTCTATGTCGGAGACGCTCGAAAACGGGGATCAGATCCTGGTCAACCGTTTTATGTATAAGGTGATCGGGCCAAAGGCAAATGATGTCATCGTATTTCTCCCAAACGGAAATGAAAAATCACATTATTATGTGAAGCGTGTGATCGGCGTTCCGGGAGATACCGTACAGATTAAGAATGGAAGGATCTATGTAAACGGAACAGAGTTTACGGAAAAGGTCGATGTCGCATCGATCGAAGACGCGGGGCTTGCGGCGGATGCAGTTACGCTGGGCGATGATGAATATTTTGTGCTCGGGGATAACCGCAATAACAGTGAGGACAGCCGGTATGCGAATATCGGAAATATCAAACGGGAATATATTATCGGAAAAGCGTGGTTTGTGATATCCACGGGAGACCGGTTTGGATTTATAAAGTAAAACAGGAGGATGAAGTATGCAGTTTCAGTGGTATCCGGGTCATATGACCAAGGCAAAGCGGATGATGCAGGAGGATATGAAGCTGGTCGATCTGGTCATTGAGCTGGTCGATGCCAGAATACCGATGAGCAGCCGCAATCCGGACATTGATGAGCTAGGAAAGAACAAGGCGCGTCTGATCCTGATGAATAAGGCGGATCTTGCGGATGATAAGAAGACCGAGCAGTGGATGGATTATTTTAAAGGCAGAGGCTTTTATGCGGTAAAACTGGATTCCAGAAAAAAGAACGGGATGAAATCGGTTCAGAACGTGATCGCGGAGGCATGTAGGGAAAAGACGGAGAGAGACCGCAAGCGCGGGATCTTGAACCGTCCGGTGCGTGCGATGGTCGTTGGGATCCCGAATGTCGGAAAATCGACTTTTATCAATACCTTTGCGGGAAAAGCGTGTACCAAGACCGGAAACAAACCGGGTGTTACGAGAGGAAAACAGTGGATCCGGCTCAATAAAAACGTGGAGCTTCTTGACACGCCGGGTATTCTCTGGCCGAAATTTGAGGATCAGAAGGTCGGAATGCGGCTGGCGTGGATCGGCTCGATCAAGGATGAGATCCTAAACATTGATGAGCTGGCAATGCTGTTTATTGAGTATATGTTAGAGGAGTATCCGGGCGTTTTGCATGCCCGCTACGGAGTGGCGGAAGAAGCCGCAGAGGGCGAAAACGCGGCAGCGAAGGTGTTAGAGGAGATCGCGGTCAACCGCAAATGCATAAAAAAGGGCAATGAGTATGACTACAGCAAGGCGGCGGCACTCGTGATCGATGAATTCAGAAGCGGACAGCTGGGCGCATTGACGTTAGAGAGCCCGGAGCAGGATGCATAAAGACAAAAGAGGAACAGCATGGAAAAGAAAATCGGAGAGATCAGGGAAGAATTAAAGGCAGCAGAGGATAATCTGTTGCCTGATTTTATAGAAAAGTACAGTCTGGATGAAAGAAGCGGCGTGCAGACGCTGATCGCGCAGGCAAAAAAGCGTATCGAAAAGCTGGAACAGGAAAAAGCAAGGATCGAAGCGCTGAAAAAATATGAGAAAGAATATGCCGGTTACGGATATATCTGCGGGATCGATGAAGTCGGCAGAGGCCCGCTTGCGGGACCGGTCGTGGCGGGAGCGGTGATCCTGCCGGAAGACTGCGATATTTTGTATATCAACGATTCCAAAAAACTGAGCGCAAAAAAGCGTGAAATGCTCTATGATGAGATCATGGAAAAAGCGGTCGCGGTCGGAATCGGTATGGTAGGCCCTGCCAGGATCGATGAGATCAATATTCTGCAGGCGACTTACGAAGCAATGCGGGAAGCTATAAGGAATCTTGCGGTAAAACCCGATATATTATTAAACGATGCGGTTACGATCCCACAGGTTGACATAAAACAGGTGCCAATCATTAAGGGAGATGCGAAGAGCATTTCGATCGGGGCGGCAAGTATTGTGGCAAAAGTGACCAGGGATCGCCTGATGGTGGAGTATGACAGGATCATGCCGGAGTATGATTTTGCTTCGAATAAGGGTTATGGTTCGGCGGAGCACATTGCGGCACTTAAAAAATACGGGCCGACACCGATTCACCGCGCGTCTTTTATCAAAAATTTTGTTTAAGGATGGATGTTTATGCAGATATCGGATCTTTTTGGACAATATGATCGAAATACAGCGGTAAATTCACAGGGAACCGGAAATGCGACCGGCGTATCAGGCACGAATCCGACACTGGCACAGGCAATGCGCATGCTGCCGGCAGGGAGCGTTTTTGAGGCGACCGTCAATGAGATGGAAAACGGAGAAGTGTTGCTCGGGTTAAGCGACGGGCGAAACGTGTCAGCGCGGCTTTCCGCCGGTGTTTCATTAAACGTCGGGGAATCCATGTTCTTTCAGGTGAAATCCAACAACGGCATGCAGATTGAGATCCGTCCGTTCCAGACCGGACCGGAGGGAAATCCTACCTTATTAAAGGCACTCGATGCTGCGGGGCTCAATGTGAATGATAAAAACCTGACGTTGGTCAATACGATGATGCAGGAGCAGATGCCGATCGACAAGAGCAGCCTGATGGCAATGGTGCGCCTGTCGGGAAGCCACCCGAATGTTGCGCCGGCAACGCTGGTTGAGATGACCAAACTCGGGCTTCCGGTCACAGAGGAAAACGCGGCTGCATTTGAAAATTATAAGACAGACCAGAATGCGATGATGAAGGAGCTGAACACACTGTTCGAGACACTGCCGGAGATGGCGGGGAACGAAACAATGTCGGTTTCCGATGCGATCGCGTTTCATAAAGAGATCACGGCAATGCTCGCGGATACAGAGACCGCGGGCAGTGTGACGGTAAAGGGACAGGAAGCGTCACAGACGCCGCAGGTGGAACTGGTGGCAGGAGAGGCGAAGACCGGAACAGCGCAGACTACGGAAGCAGGTGCAGAGAATGGAGCGTCACAGACTGCAAAAGCGGCGGAGACGGTAACAGAAAGCGGAGCAGCTCAGACCACGGAAGCAGCAGCAGAGAATGGAACAGCGCAGACCGCACAGGCAGCAGAAACGATTGCAGAGACCGGGACGGCCGCACAGACGTCACAGCCTGGTGGCGCGGAAGCTGGCATGCCGGCAAGACTGGCGGCGGTCTTGGATCCGGCGCAGTTAGAGGACTTAAAGTCGGTATACGCAGAACTTTCGGGCAAAGATACAGACATTTCCAAACTTACGCCAAAGCAGTTTTTGGCAGAATTGAGCGGGCTGCTTGCGGATGGCGGAGACGGCAGGGAACATGTGGTGCGAAAACTGTTTGCTGGAAAGTCTTACCAGCAGGTGCTCCGCAGTGCCCTCGAGGAAGAGTGGCTCTTAAAGCCGCAGGATATCAGAGATTCCGGGAAAATGAACGAATTTTACGCGCGGGTGGATCGGCAGATGGGACAGCTTTCGCAGATCCTTGCGGAAGCGGGCGGAAACACACAGACCGCGCAGGCGGCATCGGATCTTTCAAATAACATCAATTTCATGAATGTCTTAAACCAGACCTATACTTATATGCAGATCCCGCTTAAGATGGCGCATCAGAATGCAAAGGGAGATCTGTATGTATACACCAATAAAAGGAAGCTTGCGGAAAAGGACGGAGAGCTCAGCGCATTTTTGCATCTTGATATGGAACATCTCGGTTCCACCGATGTCTCGGTAAAGATGCATGGAAAAAATGTGGGAACCAGATTTTATCTGTCGGATGAGGCATCCTATCAGGTGGTGGAGGCGCATGTGCCGCTCTTGCAGCAGCAGCTGGAAAAACTGGGATATCAGTGCAGGATCGATGTGGAAAATGAAGAAAAGAAAGTGGATCTTGTGGATGATTTCCTAAAGCGGGACAAGCCGGCGGGCGGAATGGTACACCGGTATTCTTTTGATATGAGGGCATAAGATATGTTGGATAGAAAAAAGAAAGAAAAAACAGCGGTAGCGGTTGCGTATACGCCGGGAGAGCGCGCACCTAAGATACTTGCGACCGGAAAAGGCGAGGTCGCGGAGCGGATCATTGAAACCGCGAAAGAGAATGAAGTCCCGCTTTACGAGGATGACAAACTGGCATCCACCTTATCAAGGCTGGATATCGGAGATATGATCCCGCCGGAGCTTTATGATGTGGTGGCGCAGATCCTGGTATTTGTGGATGACATGGATCGTCTGCGCGGAAAAGTGGAGGCAATCAAAAAATAGCATGAATACGAGAAAAACCGGCGCGGAATACGAAGAACAGGCGGCGCAGTATTTAAGGAAAGAAGGATATCAGATCCTTGAACAGAATTATAAAAGCCGTTTCGGGGAGATCGACATTCTGGCGGACAAAGAGGGAGAACTCATTGTTGTCGAGGTGAAATACCGCAGCACGAACGGCTACGGAGATCCACTGGAGGCGGTAGACAAAAGAAAACAGAAACGGATCTGTCAGACCGCAGCTTATTACTGTATGACGCATGGGATCACGGAGGATATTTCGTGCCGTTTTGATGTGATCGCGATCTACGGAGACGGTACGGTGCGGCATGAAAAAAACGCGTTCGAATATCAGAGATGATTCAGATCAGGAGTTTATTATGGAATTAAAACGAAAAAATGATACAGACAGTTTATATCTGGAAAAATGCCATGCCGCGGACGGCTCTGAGGTTCCGCTGCTTAAATATCCGCTGCTTGAAAAGACCGGAATGGTAGAGCACTGCTTTTCCACCCGGATGGGCGGTGTGAGCGAGGGCATCTTTTCAAGCATGAACCTAAGCTTTACAAGAGGAGACGACAGAGAGGCAGTAGAAACGAATTTCCACCGGATCGCGGAGGCAATGGGCGTCCCTTTTGAAAAAATGGTGTTTACGGATCAGACCCATACGACCTGTGTGCGGAAAGTGACCGGCGCGGATGCGGGAAAGGGGTTACTGCGCGAACGCGATTACCGGGATGTGGACGGAATCATTACGGACGAAGCGGGACTTGTGCTCTGTGCTTTTTTTGCGGACTGTGTGCCTTTATATTTCGTAGATCCCGTTCATCGCGCAATCGGGCTTTCACACTCCGGATGGAGGGGAACCGTAAAACGCATGGGAGAAAAAACAGTACAGGCGTTAAAAGACGCGTATGGAACAAGACCGGAGGATCTGATCTGCGCGATCGGACCATCAATCTGTGTGGACTGCTATGAAGTGAGCGCGGATGTTGCGGACGCGTTTTGCGCTGCGTTTCCGGGCAGAGAAAAAGAAATCTTAAGAGATAAAGGAAACGGCAAATATCAGTTGGATCTCTGGCGGGCAAATGAACTTATCCTGTCAGATGCCGGTGTCAGACCGGAACATATCGCAACGACAAATCTGTGTACCTGCTGCAATGACAGGTATCTTTTCTCACACCGTGCAAGCCACGGAAAGCGCGGCAATCTCGGCGCGTTCTTGATGCTGCGTCCATAACAGGGCGCGGCATATTCATAAATTCTTAAAGAAATCCTCTGTTTATCTTTATTGTATCGAAAGCCCCGTCATGCTATATTAAGCGTATCGATACAGATAGTACAGTCAGAGCAAAAAGGGGCTGTATAATAAATAACAGGAGGAGAGACGGATTTGATTCAGTTAAATTATCGTGATGCAAAACCGATTTATGAACAGATCAAAGATGGACTGAAGCATCTGCTGGTTTCAAAAGCGATCGAGACCGGGGAGAAACTTCCCTCTGTCCGGGAGCTTGCGGCAAGTCTGGCGATCAACCCGAATACGATACAGCGTGCGTATAAGGAGCTGGAAAGTGAGGGGTATATCTATACCGTTTCCGGAAAAGGCACATTTGCGGCGGGACAGGATGATGTGGTTGAGATCCGCAAGGAAGAACTGTTTTTGCAGTTTGACAGTGTGACATCAGAGCTGCTCTATTTATCTGTAAAACCGGAAGCGCTGACAGAGCGGATTACGGATCTTGGAGAAGGGGGAAAGAGAGAATGATAGAAGTTTCAAATGTGGTCAAGGAGTTTGACGGATTCCGGGCGCTTGACGGTACAACACTCCACGTTGGAAAGGGAGATATCTACGGGTTAGTCGGCCCGAACGGCGCGGGAAAATCAACGATCATCCGCCATATCACAGGCGTATACAAGCAGGATGCGGGAACGGTTCTGATCGATGGAATGCCGGTTTTTGAAAATCCTGCGGTAAAAGAAAAATTTGCGTACATACCGGATGAACTGTTTTATTTCATGCAGGCGGACACCATGGAGATGAAGCGGTTTTATCAGGGAATTTATCCGAAATTTGACGAAAAACTGTTTGAGAAGATGCGGAAATTCTTCCCGAACATCGATACCAAGCGGAGCATCCGAAGACTCTCCAAAGGTATGCAAAAGCAGGTGGCGTTCTGGCTTGCGATCTGCTGCAGACCGGAGATCCTGATCCTGGATGAGCCGGTAGACGGACTCGATCCGGTCATGCGCAGACAGATCTGGAGTATCATCATGGCGGATGTTTCCGAGCATGAGACAACGGTGTTTGTTTCCTCTCACAATCTGCGTGAGCTGGAAGATGTCTGCGACCACGTTGGGATCATGCATCAGGGAAAGGTGATCTTAGAGCGGTCCTTAAGTGAACTGCAGGGAAGCGTCTGCAAGATACAGACCGCGTTCCAGGCGGAGATGCCAAAGCTTCCGGATGGCTTTGAAGTGCTTCATATGTCAAATACCGGAAGAGTGTATACGCTGATCGTCAAGGGAAACCCGGCAGAAGCGAAAAAGCAGATCGAGCGTTTAAATCCGATGCTGGTGGACGTTCTTCCGCTTACACTGGAAGAAATCTTTATTTACGAATTGGGAGGGGTGGATTATGCAGTCAAAGATATCCTTTTTTAATAAAACGATTTTCAAGAAGAATTTTACACATTACTGGCCGGTCTGGTTTGGATATCTTGTGATCTGCCTGTTTGAGATACCGTTTGGTATCTATATCTGCAGCAGAAATGTGGCATATTATACGATAGAAGCAGAGCGGGCGGTAGAACGGACAAATAGTTATGTAAACCTGATGAGGGCGGTCATGTCACCGATCCTGCCGTTTTTAGTCGCTGCGGTTGTTGCGATGGCTCTTTTTTCCTATTTATATAATGCCAAAAGTGCGAACATGATCCATTCACTGCCGGTGCGCAGGGAGGAACTCTTTGTTACAAATTACCTTTCCGGTCTGCTTTTTATGGCGGTACCGCAGGTGATCGCAACGCTTCTCGGCGTGTTCGTATGTGCGGCAGTCGGTATTACGGAATTGCAGTATCTGATGCTCTCTTTGGTGTATGCGCTTGGAAACATGTTCTTTTTCTATTCCATGGCGGTTTGTGTGGGAATGCTGACCGGGCAGCTTCTGGCGCTTCCGGTCTGCTATGTGGCGCTTAATTTCGTTGAGATCATGTTAGAGGGGATCGGATCTGTGATCGTGTCATTCCTGTGCTTTGGAATGTCCAATTCGGATTTCTCACTCTCGAAATTTTCCGTGCTTTCACCGGTGTATTATCTTTCGAAGAAACTTGGGATCGGGACGGAATATTTAAATACCGGCGGGTATGCGTATCATGTGCATGGTGGAAAGACCTTACTGGTTTATGTGCTTGTTTCCTTTGTGCTGATCGCGCTTGCGCTTTTTGCGTATCGTAAGCGGAGAATCGAGTCCGCAGGCGATCTGATCTCCATCGGATGGGTCAAACCGGTATTCCGCTGGTGTGTGACGATTTGCAGCGCGCTGCTTGGCGGAATGGTATTTGGATCCATCTTCCAGGGCACGGTTTCCGGAACCAAAGAATTTGTGATCACGTTATGCGCGATACTGGCCGTTGGAGTTGTAAGCTTTTTCATTGCGCAGATGTTTCTGGAAAAGAAATTTAAGGTATTTTCGAAAAAACGTTTTGCGGAACTTGGAATCGGTTCTGCCTGCATGGTGGTGCTGTTATGCATGCTGGAATTTGATGTGTTCGGCATTGAATCATGGACACCGGATGTCTCAGAAGTGAAAATGGCAAGTCTTGAGTACAATTCACTGGCTCTGACAGACGAAAAAGAGATTGAGGAACTGATCGATCTCCATAAGGATATCATCGGAAAGAAGAGTGAACTGGAAGCCTATGCGGCGGAAGGAAATGCGACCTATGGTATCGCGATCAGCTATAAATTAAAGGACGGCTCAAAAGTCAAACGCTATTATGCAGTGCCGGCAACCCAGAAAGAGATCGAAGATAAAAATTCTGTGATCGGCCAGGCGGTTACGATCCTCGAACGACCGGAAAATGTGATGAAAGCACAGTTTGGCGTGTACTATGAGGATAATGTGCCGCAGAGCGGTTATTTGGAGCGGTACAATCAGGATGTTGACCAGTACGATAACGAAAATGATCTGAGCTTCAACGCACAGAACGCGAAGATCGTCTATGAAGCGCTGATAAAAGACATCAGCGAGGGAAATTATGAAGATGCGATCCGTTTTCAAATGAGTACGGACAACTCCGGATATATGAGCGATCAGATCTATATCAATGCAATCGGACTTCAATTCTATAACAAGAACGGCTCTTATTTCCCGGACGATCAGATCAGGGAGGAATATTATAGCGATTCTTATAATGAAAGGTATTCTTCGCAGAGCTGCAGTGCTTATCTGACGATCGGAAAGAAGTGTAAGCACACGATCGCCGCGTTAAAAGAGATCGGGGCGATCACGGATGAGAGCGATCTGATCACCTATCAGGATTACAATATGCGTTATCAGGATGTAGATTATATCGAATAGAAAACGAGGAGAAAAGCTGCCGGATCGGGCGGCTTTTTTCTGTCCTTTTATGACACATAGAGAGCCCGGATGGGAAAAAGGCTTTACAACAGGGAAGAGATATTGTAAAATCAAGCGGTCGGGTATTACCCGATTTATTTTGATGAAAAGAAACTGAAAGTGGCATTTTTATGCCGTGCATAGAAATAAGGAGTAGGAAATATATGAGTAAACCAGTAGTAGCGATTGTAGGACGCCCGAACGTTGGAAAGTCTACGCTTTTTAACGTGCTGGCGGGAGAACGCATTTCAATCGTCAAAGATACGCCGGGTGTGACAAGAGACCGCATTTACGCGGATGTTTCCTGGTTAGATAAAGCATTTACCCTGATCGATACCGGAGGAATCGAGCCGGACAGTGATGATATCATTCTTTCCCAGATGCGGGAGCAGGCGCAGATCGCAATCGACACAGCGGATGTGATCATGTTTATAACGGATGTCAGACAGGGGCTTGTGGATGCGGATGAAAAGGTGGCAAACATGCTGCGCCGTTCCAAAAAGCCGGTCGTGCTTGTGGTCAATAAAGTCGATGATTTCAAAAAGTATATGCCGGATGTCTATGAGTTTTATAATCTGGGAATCGGGGAACCGATCCCGGTTTCTGCGGCTTCCATGCTGGGGATCGGAGATATGCTTGACGAAGTGATTGCGCATTTCCCGGAGAGGAATGCAGAGGAGGAGGAAGATGACCGCCCGAAGATCGCGGTGATCGGAAAGCCGAATGTAGGAAAATCCTCCCTGATCAATAAGCTGACCGGAGAGAAGCGCGTGATCGTATCGGATATCGCGGGAACGACCAGGGACGCGATCGATACGGCTGTGAAATACTGCGGCAGGGAGTATGTCTTTATTGATACTGCCGGACTTCGCAGAAAGAGCAAGATCAAGGAAGAACTGGAGCGTTACAGTATCATCCGTGCTGTTACGGCGGTAGAGCGCGCGGACGTTGTCGTGATCGTGATCGACGCGACCGAGGGCGTTACGGAGCAGGACGCAAAGATCGCGGGAATCGCGCATGACCGTGGAAAAGGAATCATCATTGCGGTCAATAAGTGGGACGCGATCGAAAAAAATGACAAATCGGTCAAGGAACACTCGGACCGTATCCGTCAGGTGTTGAGCTTTATGCCATATGCGGAGATCCTTTTTATCTCAGCACAGACCGGACAGCGTTTAAATAAACTCTATGAAATGATCGATGTGGTCATGGCGAACAATTCCATGCGTCTGGCAACGGGTGTCTTAAATGAGATCGTAGCGGAAGCCGTTGCAATGCAGCAGCCGCCATCCGACAAGGGAAAACGTTTAAAGATCTTTTACATCACACAGGTATCGGTCAAACCGCCTACCTTTGTTGTATTCGTAAATGACAAGAAACTGATGCATTTTTCCTATACCCGATATATAGAGAACCGGATTCGTGACGCGTTTGGCTTCCGTGGAACCGCGCTTCGCTTCATTATCCGGGAGAGAAAAGGAGAGTCCTAAGATGGAGATATTACAGCGTGTACTTGCTCTGGTCATCGGCTATTTCTGCGGCTGTTTCGTGACCGGTTACTTTTACGGAAAATTACAGAAAGTGGATATCCGCACGATGGGAAGCGGAAACGCGGGAACGACGAATACTTTAAGAAATCTCGGATGGAAGGCAGGCGCGGTCACATTTTTGGGAGACTGCTTTAAATGTGTGCTCGCGATCTGTCTGGTGCGCGTTTTGTTCCGGAAAGACGGAGCCGATATGTTAAAGCTTTTGGAGCTTTACGCAGGTTTTGGCGCGATCCTCGGACACAATTTCCCGTTTTACTTAAAGTTTAAAGGCGGAAAGGGAATTGCCTGCACAGCTGGACTTCTGGTCGCGTTCTGTCCGTTTGAGATCCCGGTCTGTCTGGCACTTTTTGTACTTGCGGTGGCAATTACGCGCTATGTGTCGGTGGGATCGATCCTAGTCGTGCTCAGTTTCTTACTGCAGACGGTCATTTTCGGGCAGATGGGCTGGTTTCATGTGTCGGAAGGGTATCTGCCGGAGTTATATATTCTGAGCGCGGTGATCACCGGGATGGCGATCTGGCGTCATAAGAGCAACATCGGACGCCTGATGCACGGAACGGAAAACAAATTTTCCATGAAGCATAAAAGCTAAGGAGGGTGTAATGGCAAAGATCAGTGTATTAGGAGCAGGAAGCTGGGGAACAGCGCTTGCGGTTGTTTTACATAAAAACGGACATGAGGTAACGATTTGGTCGATCGCGCAGGACGAGATCGATATGTTAAAAAAAGAGCGTGAACACAAGGATAAACTTCCGGGTGTGAAGATCGCGGAGGAGATCGGGCTTACCACAGACCTGAAAGAAGCGATAAGCGGAAGGGATATGCTGGTGGTCGCGGTACCTTCCCCTTATATCCGCAGTACGGCAAAATCAATGGCGCCGTATGTGGAGGATGGGCAGCTGCTTGTGAGCGTGGCAAAAGGGATCGAGGAAGGAACGCTTATGACGCTTTCCGCGATCTTAGAGCAGGAGATCCCGCAGGCAGAGGTCGCGGTACTCTGCGGACCGAGCCATGCGGAAGAAGTCGGGATCGGACTGCCGACGACACTGGTTGCCGGCGCAAAGCGAAAAGAGACGGCAGAGCTGGTACAGTCTACCTTTATGAATGAAGTGCTGCGTGTCTACACCAGCCCGGATGTGCTTGGCATGGAGCTTGGGGCATCCTTAAAAAACGTGATCGCGCTGGCGGCCGGAATGGCGGACGGACTCGGATACGGCGATAACACGAAGGCGGCATTGATCACACGCGGGATCTCGGAGATCGGGCGTCTCGCACTTAAAATGGGCGCAAAATATGAGACACTGAGCGGTCTTACAGGAATCGGGGATCTGATCGTGACCTGCGCGAGCAAGCACAGCAGAAACCGCAAGGCGGGTATGCTGATCGGCGAGGGCTACACAATGGAAGAAGCGATGAAGGAAGTAAAAATGGTCGTAGAAGGCGTTTACTCGGCGAAGGCGGCAATGGAACTTTCCGCGAAATATGATGTGTCTATGCCGATCATTGAGCAGGTCAACGAAGTGCTCTTTGATGGAAAATCAGCGAAAGAGGCAGTGATGGATCTGATGCTCCGCGATAAAAAGCCGGAACACGATGACCTGGAATGGAATTAGGAGAGACAATGGAACAAAAAGAGACGATAAAGATCAAATATCTGAATGACAAAATAGAAAAGTTATGTTATATCGACGGCAAAAGCGACTGGATCGATCTGCGTGCCGCAGAGGATGTGACCTTAAAAAAAGGCGAGTTCGCAATGATCCACTTAGGCATTGCTATGCAGCTGCCGGCAGGCTATGAGGCGTGTGTGATCCCGAGAAGCAGTACCTACAAGAATTTCGGCATTATTCAATCCAACCATATGGGACTGATCGATGAGACTTACTGCGGACCGAATGACTGGTGGCGCATGCCGGTCATCGCCATGCGGGATACTGAGATCCATGTCAATGACCGCATCTGCCAGTTCCGCATCCAGAAGCATCAGCCGAAGATCGTGTTTGATGAGGTGGAGGAACTGACCGGGGAAGACCGTGGCGGTTTTGGAAGCACAGGAAGAAAGTGATTCGTCAAATTGTACATGAAAAAGTCCAGTTTTCGTCACTCTGACGAAAACTGGAAATCTCGGAAGAGCACATGGGCAGAACACACAACAAAAGAACGGAATCTTTATGGAATCCACATATAGCTAAAAAATACGGAATAAGGTATAGTAGTCTTAGTTGAAAGAGAACAAAAAACAATGTTCAAAACACGATGTACATATTTTAGGAGGTAATTAAAAATGGCTAGTTTATCATTAAAGAACGTATGCAAAAAATATCCGAACGGCTTTGAAGCTGTTAAGGATTTCAACCTTGAAGTAGAAGATAAAGAATTCATCATCTTTGTTGGACCGTCTGGATGTGGTAAATCTACTACACTTCGTATGATCGCAGGTCTGGAAGAAATTTCATCCGGTGAATTATCCATCGACGGAAGAGTCGTAAACGATGTAGAGCCGAAGGACAGAGATATCGCAATGGTATTCCAGAACTACGCTCTGTATCCGCATATGACCGTATTCGACAATATGGCATTCGGTCTGAAATTAAGAAAAGTTCCGAAGGATGAAATCAAAAAGAAAGTCGAAGAAGCAGCTAAGATCCTTGATCTTGAGAAACTGCTTGACCGTAAACCGAAGGCTTTATCCGGTGGACAGAGACAGCGTGTTGCCATGGGTCGTGCAATCGTTCGTAATCCTAAGGTATTCCTTATGGATGAGCCGTTATCCAACCTGGATGCAAAATTAAGAGTACAGATGCGTTCTGAGATTTCTGCATTACATCACAGACTCGGCGCTACCATCATCTATGTAACACATGATCAGACCGAAGCTATGACACTCGGAACCAGAATCGTTGTATTAAAAGATGGTGTCATCCAGCAGGTAGATTCCCCGATCAAGTTATACAATGAGCCGGATAACCTGTTCGTTGCAGGATTCATCGGATCTCCGCAGATGAACTTCGTAGACGCTCAGTGCGTAGTAGAAGGCGACAAAGTTACACTGAAATTCGACAAATTCAGCGCTGTATTACCGCCTGCAAAGGCTAAGAAGCTGATCGACGGAGGTTATGCAGGAAAGACTGTTATCCTTGGTATCAGACCGGAAGATATCAGTGATTCCCAGATCGAAGTTGAAACATTCAAGAGCAGCCTGATCGAAGCTGATGTAACCGGATACGAATTACTTGGTGCAGAAGTATTACTGTACTTCCAGATCGGTGGAGCAAACTTCACTGCAAAGGTTGATTCCAGAACACCTGCACGCATGGGCGATCATGTAAGATTTGCATTTGATCCGAGCAAGATCCATGTATTTGACAAAGAGACAGAATTGACAATTACCAACTAATTCGGTAAGATAACAATTAAATATAATGCTTAGAACCGGGTGTTATGTTACATCCGGTTCTTTTAATGCCAGAAGCAGACGGAAAGGAGTGGGAAACCAATGTTGTCAAATCATAAGATCCAGGTGGCGTTAGAAGAGATCAAGGAGATCTCCAGAACCGACCTGGCACTTTACGACGATAAGGGAAAACAGATCGCGGCAACCTTTGAGCCGGAACCGGAGATTTGTATGGCAATCGGAAATTTTATGGATTCCATGGCAGAGAGCCAGATGTTTTCGGGATGTCACTTTTTTAAGGTGGTCGTTGAAAATGAGGTGGAGTATGTGCTGATCGCACAGTCGGCGTCCGAGGAAGCCTATATGATCGGAAGGCTTGCGGTCTGCCAGATCCGCAATATCGTACTGTCCTACCGGGAACAGTTTGACCGGAATAATTTCATGCAGAACATCCTGCTTGGAAACATGCTCGTGGTGGACATGTACAACAAAGCGCAGAAGCTGCATATCGAGCAGGCGCGCCGGATGGTCTATGTGATCGAGGTCGAGGGAAAAAATGATTCGGTGATCATGGAAACGGTGAAAGGGCTGTTTTCCGATAAAAATAAAGATTTTGTCACGGAGGTGGACGAACAGAATATTATTCTGGTCAAAGACGCGACAGAGCTCGGATCCGAAGAAGAGGCGGAAAATATTGCGCGTATGATCGTTGACACCTTACACGCCGAGGCGATGGTGCGTGTGCGTGTGGGATACGGCACTGCGGTGGATAAGCTGCAGGATATTCCGAAATCCTATCAGGAAGCCAAGATGGCGCTGGAAGTCGGAAATATCTTTTATGTGGAGTCAGAGACGATCTCCTACGCGAGACTCGGAATCGGCAGACTGATCTATCAGCTTCCGATGAGTTTGTGCGAGATGTTCATCGCGGAGATCTTCGGGGAACGCAAGCTGGATCTCGATGACGAGACCCTTGTGACGATCCAGAAGTTTTTTGAGAATAATCTTAATATCTCGGAGACGGCAAGA
Organism: Roseburia yibonii; assembly: GCF_014297335.1. Lineage (NCBI taxonomy): Bacteria > Bacillati > Bacillota > Clostridia > Lachnospirales > Lachnospiraceae > Roseburia > Roseburia yibonii. Next base: position 115,700 of record NZ_JACOQH010000004.1, on the reverse strand, counting down.
CAGCTTTATGTTCACCGCAATACGTTGGTGTACCGTCTCGAACGTTTACAGAAGATGATCGGGCTTGACATCCGTAAATTTGAGGATGCCATGACGTTTAAGATCGCGATGATGGTTATTGCGCATATGACATACCAGACAGGTGGGCTGGAAGAATAGGCGCGTGTTAGAAAAGAAAGATAGGGAGTTAGAATAGAATGGCAAAGAATACAGCATATGATGCGAACAGCATTTCCGTACTGGAAGGACTTGAGGCGGTACGGAAAAGACCTGGTATGTATATCGGAAGCGTATCGAGAAAGGGATTGAATCACCTGATCTATGAGATCGTGGACAACTCGGTGGATGAACATCTTGCGGGCGTCTGTGATACGATCTGGGTGACGCTCGAGGCAGACGGTTCCTGCACGGTGGAAGATAACGGGCGTGGAATACCGGTTGGAATGCATAAAAAAGGGGTTTCGGCGGCGCGTATCGTATTTACGACACTTCATGCAGGAGGAAAATTTGACAATGCCGCTTATAAGACCAGCGGTGGTCTGCATGGGGTAGGTTCGTCTGTGGTCAATGCGCTTTCCACATATATGGATGTGGAGATCAGCAGGGACGGTGCCATTCATCATGACCGTTATGAGCGCGGAGTGCCGGTGCTCGCGCTTGAGAACGGACTGCTTCCGGTGATCGGAAAAACAAAAAAGACCGGAACAAAGATCAATTTCCTGCCGGATCCGGAAATCTTTGAGAAGACCCGTTTTAAAGAGGATGAGGTAAAAAGCCGTCTGCATGAGACCGCGTATCTGAACCCGAAGCTTACGATCATCTATGAGGATAAGCGTGGCGAGGAGACAGAACACATCGTATTCCATGAGGAAGACGGTATTGTGGGCTTTGTAAAGGATTTAAACAAGAATTTAGAAACGATCCATGATGTGGTCTACTTCAGCGGTGAGAGCGAAGGCATTGGCGTGGAGGTCGCGTTCCAGTATACGAATGAGTTCCATGAAAATATTCTGGGCTTCTGTAACAATATCTACAACGCGGAGGGCGGAACACATATTACCGGTTTTAAGACAACATTTACGACAGTCATTAACTCCTATGCGAGGGAGCTTGGCATTTTAAAGGAAAAGGACGCCAACTTTACCGGAACGGATGTGCGAAACGGAATGACGGCGGTCATTTCGATCAAGCATCCGGATCCGCGCTTTGAGGGGCAGACCAAGACGAAGCTCGACAACCAGGATGCGGCGCGTATTACCGGAAAGATCACGAGTGATGAGATCCAGCTTTATTTCGATAAAAACTTAGACACGTTAAAAGCGGTCATTTCCTGTGCGGAAAAGGCGGCAAAGATCCGTAAGACGGAGGAGAAGGCAAAGACCAATCTTTTGACCAAACAGAAGTTTTCGTTTGACTCCAATGGAAAGCTTGCCAACTGTGAGTCCAGAGATGCCGCAAAATGCGAAATTTTTATCGTTGAGGGAGATTCTGCCGGTGGCTCTGCAAAAATGGCAAGAAACCGTATGTTTCAGGCAATCATGCCGATCCGTGGTAAGATCCTTAATGTAGAGAAGGCGAGTATCGACAAGGTGCTTGCGAATGCGGAGATCAAAACGATGATCAACGCGTTCGGCTGTGGATTTTCCGAGGGATACGGCAATGACTTTGACATCACAAAGCTGCGCTATGACAAGATCATCATCATGGCGGATGCCGATGTGGACGGCGCGCATATCTCAACGTTGCTTCTGACCCTGTTTTACCGCTTTATGCCGGAACTGATCTTTGAGGGACATGTCTATATCGCTATGCCGCCACTCTATAAGGCAATTCCGAGCAGAGGGGAAGAAGAGTATCTTTATGATGATGACGCGCTGGCAAAATATCGCAAAACGCATAAGGGATCTTTTACCTTACAGCGTTACAAAGGACTTGGGGAGATGGATGCGGAACAGCTCTGGGAGACGACGCTGAATCCGGAAACCAGACTGTTAAAGAAGGTGGAGATCGAGGATGCCATCACAGCGTCGGATGTGACTGCGATGCTGATGGGAACCGATGTGCCGCCGCGCAAGGCATTTATTTACAAGTACGCAAAGGATGCGGAAATTGATGCGTAAAAGATTTTAGGATAGAAGGTAGGAAATATGCTGACAGAAGATCGACTGATTCACACGGAATATTCCGAGGTAATGCAAAAATCATATATCGACTATGCGATGAGTGTAATCATTTCAAGAGCGCTGCCGGATGTGCGTGACGGTTTAAAACCGGTACAGCGCCGGACGCTTTATGATATGTATGAGCTGGGTATCCGCTACGACAAGCCGTACCGTAAGTGCGCGCGTATTGTCGGAGATACCATGGGTAAATACCATCCGCATGGAGACAGCTCCATTTATGAAGCGCTGGTCGTTATGGCACAGGATTTTAAAAAAGGGATGGCGCTTGTTGACGGGCATGGAAACTTTGGCTCGATTGAGGGAGACGGAGCCGCAGCCATGCGTTATACGGAAGCGCGCTTGAAGAAACTGACCCAGGATGTCTATCTGTCCGATCTTGACAAGGATGTGGTCGATTTTGTACCAAACTTTGATGAGACGGAGAAAGAGCCGGAAGTGCTCCCGGTCAAAGTCCCGAACATTTTGATCAACGGCGCGGAAGGGATCGCGGTCGGTATGGCAACGAACATCCCGCCACATAACTTTGGCGAAGTGATCGACGGTGTGATCGCGTACATGAAAAATCCGGATATCAATACGGAACAGATGATGGAATACATCAAAGGGCCGGATTTCCCGACCGGCGGTATCGTCACAAACAAAGACGAACTGCTTTCCATCTATTCTACCGGTATGGGAAAGATCAAGATCCGCGGAAAAGTGGAAGTGGAAAAAGGAAAAGGCGGCAGGGAGCATCTGGTGATTACGGAGATCCCGTATACGATGATCGGCCTCAATATCGGAAAATTCTTAAATGATGTCTATGGTCTTGTAGAGTCCAAAAAGACGACCGATATCGTGGATATTTCCAACCAGTCTTCCAAGGAAGGCATCCGTATCGTCATTGAGGTGAAAAAGGGCACGGACATTGAGAATTTAAAGAACATGCTCTACAAAAAGACAAAATTGGAGGATACTTTCGGTGTCAATATGCTCGCAGTCGCGGACGGAAGACCGGAGACACTCGGCATTGTGCCGCTGATCCGGCACCATGTGAATTTCCAGTATGAGCTTGCAACCAGAAAATATAAGACCCTGCTTGCAAAGGAACTCGATAAAAAGGAGATTCAGGAAGGATTGATCAAGGCATGCGATGTCATCGACCTGATCATTGAGATCCTGCGCGGCAGTAAAAATGTGAAAGACGCGAAGGCGTGCCTGATGACGGGAGATATCACAAATATCCGCTTAAAATCAAAGAAATCGGAAGAAAAAGCCATGCAGCTGCGCTTTACCGAGCGGCAGGCGTCCGCGATCCTTGAGATGCGTCTCTATAAGTTGATCGGTCTTGAGATCGAAGCACTGATGAAAGATCATGATGAGACGTTAAAGCATATCGCGGAATACGAGGATATTTTGAGTAACCGCGCAACGATGGCAAAAGTGATTATAAAAGAGCTGGAACGTTATAAGAAAGAATACGCGATGCCAAGGAGAACCGCGATCGAGAACGCGGCGGAAGCGGTCTTTGAGGAAAAGAAGATCGAAGAAATGGATGTTGTGTTCCTGATGGATCGTTTCGGATATGCAAAGACCATTGACGTGGGAGCGTATGAACGGAACAAAGAGGCGGCGGATACGGAGAACCGCTATATCCTGCGCTGTAAAAATACCGACAAGATCTGTATTTTTACGGACAGGGGACAGATGCATCTGTTAAAAGTCTTAGATCTTCCGTACGGAAAATTCCGTGACAAGGGAACGCCGATCGATAATCTGAGCAATTACAACAGCAGTGAGGAAAATCTGGTCTATATTGCGCCGATGGCGGATATCCGGCAGAAGAAACTCCTGTTTGGAACAAAAACGGCAATGTTAAAACTGGTGAGCGGAGCAGAGTTTGATGTGGCAAAGCGCACGACAGCGGCTACAAAGTTAAACGAGGGGGACATGGTTCTCTTTGTGCATCCGGTGGCGGAAAGCGACCATATTGTGATGCAGTCCGCAAAGGATATGTTCCTGCGCATAGAGGCAGGAACGATCCCGGAAAAGAAAAAGGGCGCGGTAGGTGTCCGCGGGATGCGTCTGGCATCCGGCGATCAGCTTGAGGCGATTTATCTTTTAAGAGAGGAAGATGAGCCGGTCAGCGTTAGGATAAAAGACAAAGAAGTGGTGTTAAACCGTCTGCATGTGGCGAACCGGGACACCAAAGGAGTAAAGCGATGAAAAAGACGATCCTGTTTGATCTTGACGGAACACTGGTAGATTCAGGTCCCGGAATCACAAAATGCGCACAGTACGCGTTGGATCATTTTGGGATCCATGAGCCGGAGACGGAAAAACTGGCATTCTTTGTCGGACCGCCGCTTATGAACACTTTTATGGAACATTATGGATTTTCGGAGGAGCAGGCGAAGCAGGCAGTTGCAAAATACCGGGAACGCTACCACAAGACCGGAATCTTCGAGTGTGAGCTTTATCCGGACGTCGAAGAGGTGCTTGTCACGTTCAAAGAAAAAGGGTATCGGACAGCGCTTGCGTCCTCCAAGCCGGAGAGCTCCTGCAAAAAGATTCTGGAGCATTTTTCAATCCTTTCGTATTTTGATGAAGTGACCGGGGCTGAGATGAACGGCCCGCGCAACGAAAAGGTGGATGTGCTGATCGAGGCACTGCGCCGTATGGAGAAAAAACCGGAGGAGTGCGTGCTGATCGGGGATACGAGGTTTGACGCGATCGGTGCCGCCAAACTCCACATGGAGTGCATCGGCGTGTCCTACGGCTATGGAACAGCGGAAGAACTGCTTGCGGAGGGCGCAAAAGTGGTACTGCCTTCCATGAAAGAGGTGGAACGTTATCTTGTGGAGCACGAAAATTAGAAACATATGGGACGCGCTGTATCCGGTCGCGTTGTATGTCGTGGTATCTGACTGTGTTTATATGCTGCTTACACTTGCAATCGGGGAAAATACCATAAGTCCGATGGCGCTTCAGATTTTGACGGCACTTTTGTCCTCGCCGTCGATCGTCTATCCCTACTTCAGTGACAGGAGAGGGCAGCCACAGGAAATGAGGGAAAAAAAGCTGTTCCGGCTGCTGCTCGTCTGCGCGGCGGCGGTATGCCTGTCGGTTTCGTTAAATAACCTGATCCTGATGACCGACTTGAAAGAGCAGTCAGAGACTTATCAGAAAGTAAACGCGTCGTTTTTCAGCAGTACCGTGTGGGTGGAGCTTTTCGGAACTTCTGTTGTGACACCGATACTTGAAGAAATGCTGTACCGGGGGATTGTTTATAACCGATTAAAGCGCAGTGGCAGGATGGGAATGGCGATCGTTATATCCGGGCTCGTCTTCGGGCTTATCCACTTTAATCTTGTCCAGTTTCTGTATGCGGGACTGATCGGGATCTTTCTTGCGGTGGTCTATGAGACCGAAGGAACACTGCTTGTGCCGGTGCTTGCGCATGCGGCGGCAAATGCGGTAGCGGTAGCGCGGGTAGAAACCGGATTTTTGCAGGGATTTACAGAAGAAAATCAATTTTTTGTTCCAATATCCTTGTGTTTGCTCGCAATATCCATTATAATAACAGCGTACCTCACAAAGGGCAGGCTATTTGAGAAACAACTTAAATACAATTAAAGAAAAAATAAGCAAAGGGGCTTATCGTACAGAAAAAATTATTTTCGCAGACGGCGGAAATAAGAAAAAGATGTGCGTATAAGCCTCTTTTTTATATAAAATATCTCAAATAGTCAGAAAATAATTACAAAACTGCTTTGCAGTCATATTATCAGACAATATAACGAAAATAATTATTTACAAATGAAAAAAAAAGTTGTATAGTATGTTTTAACAAGCGGAAAACGGGATTTTTCGTAGTACAGAGAAAGGAAGATAAGATGGAAGCACAGGTAAATGAAAGCAACAGAACCGCGCAGGGTATGTATGATCCTCGGTTCGAGCATGACAACTGCGGTATCGGTGCTGTCGTAAATATCAAAGGCGTTAAGAGCCATGCGACAGTGGAAAACGCACTGAAGATCGTAGAGAACTTGAAGCACAGAGCAGGAAAGGACGCAGAAGGAAAGACCGGTGACGGTGTTGGTATTCTGTTACAGATTTCACATAAGTTCTTTACCAAGGCAGTAAAGCCGCTTGGTATCGAGCTGGGCGGAGAGAGAGACTACGGTATCGGTATGTTTTTCTTCCCGCAGGACGAGCTTGCACGCAATCAGGCAAAGAAGATGTTTGAAGTCATCATCGACAAAGAAGGCATGGAATTCCTCGGATGGAGAGAAGTGCCGACCGACCCGACCAAACTTGGTAAAAAAGCGGTTGACTGTATGCCATGTATCATGCAGGCATTTGTAAGACGTCCGAAGGATGTTGCGAAGGGACTGGACTTCGACCGCAAGCTTTATGTTGCGCGCCGTGTATTTGAACAGAGTAATGATAATACCTATGTGGTTTCCTTATCCAGCCGTACGATCGTATACAAGGGTATGTTCTTAGTGGATCAGCTGCGTATGTTTTTCGCGGATCTGCAGGACAAGGATTATGAATCCGCGATCGCCATGGTACACTCCCGTTTTTCAACGAACACAAATCCGAGCTGGGAGAGAGCGCATCCGAACCGTTTTATCGTACATAACGGTGAGATCAATACGATCCGTGGTAATGCCGATAAGATGTTGGCAAGAGAAGAGACCATGGAGTCCGATCACTTAAAGGGTGAGCTGCAGAAAGTCCTTCCGGTAGTAAATACCGAAGGTTCTGACTCGGCAATGTTGGATAACACACTGGAATTCCTGGTAATGAGCGGTATGGATCTTCCACTTGCGGTTATGATAATGATCCCGGAACCGTGGTCGAACAACGCGCTGATGGCACAGAAAAAGAAAGATTTCTATCAGTATTACGCGACCATGATGGAGCCGTGGGACGGACCTGCTTCCATTCTTTTCTGCGATGGCGATAAGATGGGTGCGGTACTTGACCGTAACGGCCTTCGTCCTTCCCGTTATTACATTACGGATGACGATCAGCTGATCCTTTCTTCCGAGGTCGGCGTACTGGATATCGATCCGACCAAGATCGTGGCGAAGGAGAGATTGAGACCGGGCAAGATGTTACTGGTAGATACGGTCGAAGGACGCGTGATCGATGATGAGGAATTAAAAGATTATTACGCAAGCCGTCAGCCGTATGGTGAGTGGCTTGACCGCAATCTGATCCAGTTAAAGGATTTAAAGATCCCGAATGAGCGTGTGCCGGAATACAAAAAAGAAGACCGCCAGAAAATGCAGAAGGCGTTCGGTTATACGTATGAATCCCTGCGTGATGTCATCCTTCCGATGGCAAAAAATGGTGGAGAGGGTACAGCAGCGATGGGTATCGATACTTCCCTCGCGGTACTTTCCAATGACCGTCAGCCGCTGTTTAACTATTTCAAACAGCTGTTCGCTCAGGTAACCAATCCGCCGATCGATTCCATCCGTGAGAAGATCGTAACTTCCACAACCGTTTACATCGGTGAGGACGGAAACCTTCTCGAGGAAAAACCGATCAACTGTCAGGTGTTAAAGGTCAACAACCCGATCCTTACCAATACCGACCTGATGAAGATCAAATCGATGAAAGTGGAAGGCTTTAAAGTTGTAGTTCTTCCTATTATATATTACAAGAATACGAGTCTGGAAAAAGCGATCGACCATCTCTTTGTAGAGGCGGATCGTGCATACCGTGACGGAGCAAACATTCTGATCCTCTCCGACAGAGGCGTGGATGAAAACCATGTGCCGATCCCGTCCTTGCTTGCCGTATCCGCGTTACAGCAGCATCTGGTAAGCACCAAGAAGAGAACAGCGGTTGCGATGATCTTGGAGTCCGGGGAACCGAGAGAAGTTCATCATTTTGCGACACTTTTGGGTTATGGTGCCTGTGCGATCAACCCGTACCTGGCACAGGATACGGTAAAGCAGTTGGTAGACGAGCATATGCTTGACAAAGATTATTACGCTGCGATCGATGATTACAACAACGCGATCATGACCGGTATCGTAAAGATCGCGTCCAAGATGGGTATTTCCACGATCCAGTCTTATCAGGGATCCAAAATCTTTGAAGCGATCGGTATCGACAAGGATGTGATTGACAAATATTTCACAAATACGGTGAGCCGTATCGGAGGAATCACACTGGAAGATATCCAGAACAATGTAAACGCACTGCATTCCGAAGCATACGATCCGCTCGGATTGGAGACAGACCTCACATTAGACAGTGTGGGACGTCATAAGATGAGAAGCGGAAGCGCACAGCACATTTACAATCCGCAGACCATCCATCTGCTGCAGCAGTCAACCAAACGCGGTGATTATCAGATGTTCAAGCAGTATACGGATCTTGTGGACAGCGAAGAGCGGCACATGAACATCCGTGGACTGATGGATTTCAATTATCCGAAAAAAGGTGTTCCGCTTGAAGAGGTTGAGAGCGTGGATTCCATTGTGACCAGATTTAAGACGGGCGCAATGTCCTACGGTTCTATTTCCAAAGAAGCGCATGAGACACTGGCGATCGCGATGAACCGTCTCCACGGTAAGTCAAATACCGGTGAAGGTGGTGAGGATCCGGATCGTATCGCAAGCAAGCACAGCAAGTTGGACCGCTGCTCTGCGATCAAACAGGTAGCATCCGGACGTTTCGGTGTTACCAGCCGTTACCTCGTAAGTGCGGAAGAGATCCAGATCAAGATGGCACAGGGCGCAAAGCCTGGTGAAGGCGGACATCTTCCGGGCAAAAAGGTATATCCGTGGATCGCAAAGACCAGACTTTCCACGCCGGGCGTGGCACTGATCTCCCCGCCGCCACATCATGATATCTACTCGATCGAAGATCTGGAGCAGCTGATCTACGATCTGAAGAATTCAAACCGTGACGCGAGAATTTCGGTAAAACTGGTATCTGAGGCAGGCGTTGGTACAGTAGCAGCCGGTGTTGCAAAGGCAGGAGCGCAGGTTGTACTGATCTCCGGTTATGACGGTGGTACCGGTGCGGCTCCGCAGAGTTCCATCCACAATGCGGGACTTCCGTGGGAGCTCGGGCTTTCAGAGACACATCAGACACTGATCATGAACGGACTGCGTAACAAGGTTCGTATCGAGACCGACGGTAAGCTGATGAGCGGACGTGATGTTGCGATCGCGGCACTGCTCGGTGCAGAGGAATTCGGTTTCGCGACTGCACCGCTTGTAACAATGGGCTGTGTCATGATGCGTGTCTGCAACCTGGATACCTGTCCGGCAGGTATTGCGACACAGAATCCGGAACTGCGCAAACGTTTTGCGGGAAAACCGGAATATGTAGAAAACTTCATGCGCTTTATCGCGGAAGAACTGCGTGAATATATGGCAAAATTAGGTTTCCGTACCGTGGATGAGATGGTCGGAAGAAGTGATCTGTTAAAGGTTCGTGAGGATCTGGCAGGACATGAAAAAGAGATCGATCTGTCCAAGATCTTAAATAACCCGTTTGCGGACGCAAAGCAGAAGGTTACCTTTGATCCGAAACAGGTATACGATTTTGAACTTGAAAAGACCAAGGATGAAAAAGTCCTCTTAAAACAGCTCGCGGGAGCGCTCGAAAAGGGCGAGAAGCGCAGCATTGACGTGGAAGTGACCAACACCGACCGTTCCTTTGGTACGATCTTTGGTTCCGAGATCACAAAACGTTATGATGACAAGCTGGATGAGGATACCTTCATTATCAAATGTAACGGCGCTGGCGGACAGAGCTTTGGTGCGTTCATTCCGAAAGGACTGACCCTGGAACTCGTCGGCGACAGCAACGATTACTTCGGAAAAGGTTTATCCGGCGGAAAACTTGTGGTATATCCTCCGGCAGGTGTCAAGTTCAAAAAAGATAAAAATATCGTAATCGGTAACGTGGCATTGTACGGTGCGACCAGTGGGAAGGCATTTATCAACGGTGTTGCCGGTGAGCGGTTCTGCGTGCGTAACTCAGGCGCTACCGCAGTCGTAGAAGGTGTCGGCGATCACGGATGTGAATACATGACCGGCGGACGTGTGGTAGTCCTTGGAAAGACCGGAAAGAACTTTGCGGCAGGTATGAGCGGCGGTATCGCGTATGTACTCGATGAAGATAACGATCTTTACACCCGCATGAACAAGGAGATGGTATTCTCCGAGGAAGTGACATCCAAGTATGATGTTATGGAATTAAAAGACATGATCAAAGAGCATGTCGCACTGACAAATTCGGAAAAAGGAAAAGCAATCTTAGACAATTTCAGCGAGTATTTGCCGAAATTTAAAAAGATCATTCCGTATGATTACAACCGTATGATGATGGCGATCGTCCAGATGGAGGAAAAAGGTCTTTCTTCCGAACAGGCACAGATCGAAGCATTCTACGCAAATATGAAGAATTAGGGAGGGGACGCAAAGATGGGAAAACCAACAGGATTTATGGATTATGAGAGAGAAACAGCAAAGGCGGTTTCACCAAAAGAGCGTATTAAGAACTTTAACGAGTTCCATACACCTCTCTCGAAAGAAGAACAGCAAAAACAGGGCGCGCGCTGCATGAACTGCGGCGTTCCGTTCTGCCAGTCCGGCGAGATGATTTCGGGTATGGCTTCCGGCTGCCCGCTTCATAACCTCGTTCCGGAGTGGAATGATTTGGTATACAGCGGAAACTGGGAACAGGCTTATAACCGTTTAAAGAAGACCAATAACTTCCCTGAATTTACATCAAGAGTATGCCCGGCACTCTGTGAGGCGGCTTGTACCTGCGGCCACTGGGGCGATTCCGTTTCCGTAAAGGAAAATGAGCACGGGATCATTGAAAATGCCTATGAGCAGGGCTACGCGGCAGCAAAACCGCCAAAGGTACGCACCGGAAAGAGAGTCGCAGTCGTAGGCTCAGGTCCGGCAGGACTTGCGGCAGCAGACCAGTTAAACAAACGTGGACATCAGGTTACTGTATTTGAGCGTGATGACCGTGTGGGCGGACTGTTAATGTACGGTATCCCGAACATGAAGCTGCAGAAAGAAGTCATCGACCGCAAGATCAATGTCATGAAAGAAGAGGGCATTGAATTTGTGACCGGCGCAAATGTCGGAAAAGAAGTAAAGCCTGCAAAACTTTTAAAAGAATATGACCGCGTGATCTTAGCCTGCGGTGCGAAAAATCCGAGAGATATCAATGCACCGGGCAGAGACGCAAAGGGAATCTATTTTGCAGTGGATTTCTTATCCGCAACGACAAAGAGCCTTCTCGACTCTGGTTTAAAGGACAACAAATATATTTCCGCGAAGGGTAAAAAAGTCGTGATCATCGGTGGCGGTGACACCGGAAATGACTGTGTCGGAACCTGTATCCGTCATGGTGCCGCTTCCGTGACACAGCTTGAGATGATGCCGAAGGCACCGGATACCCGTGCAGAGGACAATCCGTGGCCGGAGTGGCCGAAGGTCTGCAAGACAGATTACGGTCAGGAAGAAGCGATCGCGGTATTCGGACAGGATCCGCGTATCTACACTACGACAGTCAAAGAATTCTTAAAGGATAAGAACGGAAATCTCTGCGGCCTTAAAGTCGTAAAGCTTGAGGGCAAAAAGGATGAGAAGACCGGCAGAATGCAGATGGTGGAAGTACCTGGTTCCGAGAGCAAGATGGACGCAGACCTGGTACTCATCGCGGCAGGATTCCTCGGTACACAGAAATATGTGGCAGATGCTTTTGGTGTAGAGTTAAATCAGCGCACCAATGTGGCAACCGAAGCAGGAAAATACGCGACCAGCGTACCGAATGTATACACAGCGGGTGACATGCACAGAGGACAGTCCTTAGTTGTATGGGCAATCCGTGAGGGCAGAGAGGTAGCAAGAGAAGTAGATGAAAGTCTGATGGGTTACTCCTATCTGTCGGTACAGTAAAATCAAAACAGAATGAGAAAAAGGATCGTTATCACAGAGCCTGTGATGCGGTCCTTTTTCATTGACAGGAGGGGAAATATCTGTAAAATAAAAAGAAGTGCAAAATAAATAAGAAAGTATAGAGAGAATAAGATGAAAGCAGTATTTTTTGATATTGACGGAACGATCTGGGATGCGCATATGTGGATCCCGGAGAGTACAAAACGGGCGATCCGGGCATTGCGTGAAAACGGGCATCTGACCTTTATCTGTAGTGGAAGGACACGCGCGTTCATTCAGGCGGAGGAACTTCTTGACCTGGGATTTGATGGTATTATCGCGGGATGCGGGACATATATTGAAGAGCACGGAAAAGAACTCTTTTATAAGAAGATCGAAGAACAGGAAGCAGAGCGTGTGCTTGCGATCTTCCGTTCCTGTCATATGCCGGTAGTCATGGAAGGAAAGAAGGATCTGTATCTGGATGCGGCAGAATTTGTGGGGGATGATTATCCGGACCGCATGCGAAAAGAGATCGGGGAACACCTGCTTCCAATCACCGGAAATGAGGGAAAGTGGGAGATCTCCAAGTTTTCCTGCGCGCTGCCGGATCCGGCGTATCAAAAGGCAGTTGAAGCATTGAAGGAGGACTATGAGATCCTGATCCATGATGCCCCGGTTGCGGAATTTGTGCCAAAGGGATTCAGCAAAGCCTCCGGGATACAGAAAGCCTGCGAGCTCTTCTCAATCGCGCGGGAAGATACTTATGCGTTCGGAGACAGCGTGAACGACCTGGATATGTTGCGGTATGTCGCACATGGTGTGGCAATGGGAAATGGAACGAAAGAGGCAAAAGAGGCGGCGGACTATGTGACAACGGAATTAAAAGACGATGGGATCTATCAGGGTCTGCTGCATTATGGTCTGATCCGCGAAATATAAAATAATCATAAAAATGAGAAAAGTAAGAAAAAGAGAGTAAAACATAAGAAAAAACGAGAATACGAGAGAAAAACACAAAAAAATAAAAAGAAATTCTGGTTGCACATTGAAAAGGAAAATCATAATATATGAATTATCAGTTAGCACTCAAACGAAATGAGTGCTAATAACACAAAAATCGATAAAAAGCAGACTTGAATTAAGGAGGAATAAAAATGAAATTAGTACCATTAGGAGACAGAGTTGTATTAAAACAGCTTGAGGCAGAGGAAAAAACAAAATCAGGAATTATTCTTACCAGTGCAGCACAGGAAAAGCCGCAGGAAGCGGAAGTTGTTGCAGTAGGTCCTGGCGGAGTGGTAGACGGAAAAGAAGTTACCATGCAGGTCAAAGAAGGACAGAAAGTCATTTATTCTAAATATGCGGGAACAGAAGTAAAACTCGACGGAAATGAGTATATCATCGTAAGACAGAGCGATATTCTCGCAGTAGTGGAATAAGTTTAAAAAGTAAAAAATCAAGATAAAAATAATTGGAGGCAGATATCATGGCAAAAGAGATTAAATATGGCACAGAAGCAAGAGCAGCTTTGGGTGCAGGTGTAGATAAACTGGCAAATACCGTAAGAGTAACATTAGGACCGAAGGGAAGAAACGTAGTTTTAGATAAATCCTATGGCGCTCCGCTCATCACAAACGATGGTGTTACGATCGCAAAAGAAGTGGAACTGGAAGATGCGTTTGAAAACATGGGCGCACAGCTCGTAAAAGAAGTTGCGACAAAGACCAATGATGTAGCAGGTGATGGTACCACAACCGCAACAGTTCTGACACAGGCAATGGTTCAGGAAGGAATGAAGAACCTGGAAGCCGGCGCAAATCCGATCGTTTTAAGACGTGGTATGAAGAAAGCTACCGATGAGGCAGTAAAAGCGATCAAGGCAATGTCCGCAAAAGTAAACGGCAAAGATCAGATCGCAAAGGTTGCTTCTATCTCTGCCGGCGATGAGACCGTAGGAAACATGGTTGCTGACGCAATGGAAAAAGTATCCAACGACGGTGTTATCACGATCGAGGAAAGCAAGACCATGCAGACAGAACTTGACCTCGTAGAAGGTATGCAGTTCGACCGTGGATATATCTCCGCATATATGTGCACCGATATGGATAAGATGGAAGCGGTTTTAGATGATCCGTACATCCTGATCACTGACAAGAAGATCTCCAATATCCAGGAAATCCTTCCATTGTTAGAGCAGGTCGTACAGTCCGGTGCAAAACTTCTTATCATCGCAGAAGATGTAGAAGGCGAAGCACTTACAACACTGATCGTAAACAAACTGCGTGGAACATTCAACGTAGTTGCTGTAAAGGCTCCGGGATATGGCGACAGAAGAAAAGCAATGCTTGAGGATATCGCGATCCTTACCGGCGGTCAGGTAATCTCCGATGAACTTGGTCTTGACCTGAAAGAGACTACAATGGATCAGCTCGGACGTGCAAAATCTGTAAAGGTTCAGAAAGAAAACACCGTTATCGTTGACGGCGAAGGCGACAAAGATGCCATCAAAGGAAGAATCGGTCAGATCCGCGCACAGATCGAAGAGACCACATCTGAATTTGACAAAGAAAAATTACAGGAAAGACTTGCAAAACTTGCAGGCGGCGTAGCAGTCATCCGTGTCGGCGCAGCAACCGAGACAGAGATGAAAGAAGCAAAACTCCGTATGGAAGATGCTTTGAACGCAACAAGAGCAGCAGTGGAAGAAGGAATCATCGCAGGCGGCGGTTCTGCATACATCCATGCGACCAAAGCGGTTTCCGCACTTGCTGATACCCTGGAAGGTGACGAGAAGACCGGTGCGAAGGTAATCTTAAAAGCACTCGAAGCTCCGCTTTACTACATTGCGGCAAACGCTGGTCTGGAAGGCGCAGTCATCATCAATAAAGTAAAAGAATCCAAAGAAGGATTCGGATTTAACGCAGCGACAGAGGAATATGTAGATATGGTAGAAGCTGGTATTCTTGATCCGGTTAAGGTTACAAGAAGCGCATTACAGAACGCAACTTCCGTAGCATCTACACTTCTTACAACAGAATCCGCAGTTGCGAATATCAAAGAAGATGCTCCGGCAATGCCGGCAGGCGGAAACCCGGGAATGGGTATGATGTAATCTGAAATTCATGGAATTACAGAAAGTTGAGATACAAAGGGGTATCTGCACGATGCAGATGCCTCTTTCTTTTGTTGGCGCCGTGTGCTAGAATGAATGGATGAAAAAGGAGGCGGACAAAAGATGAAAGCGCTTGTATACAATGGAAAAACAGCGGAGTACCGGACGGACTATCCAAAGCCTGTGCCAAAAGAAAGAGAAAGCCTGGTTAAGATCCTGCTTGCGGCGGTATGCAACACGGATAAAGAGGTGCTTGCCGGATATAAACCGGATTTTACCGGGGTTATGGGACATGAATTTGTCGGCATCGTGGAGGCGTCAGACCGCCCGGAACTGATCGGAAAACGGGTGGTCGGTGAATTGAATCAGGCGTGTGGCCACTGTATTTACTGTAAAACGGGAAGACCGACACACTGCTCCACCAGAAAGGTCATAGGGCTGAATGAGAAGGACGGCTGTTTCGCGGAATATATGACGATCGCCACGGAGCTGCTGCATCCGGTTCCGGATGAACTTGAGACGGAGCGTGCGATCTTTACGGAGCCGCTGGCGGCGGCAGTAGAGCTGACCACGCAGGTTCATTTTGATGTGAAAAAGAACTGTGCCGTGATCGGTGACGGAAGGCTCGCGCTTATGATCACGGAGGTGCTTTCGCTTTACGGCATGGATCTTACGGTGATCGGCCATCATATGGAAAAACTGGAACGTTTTGCGCCTTATGCGAACGTGACGACCGAAGGAGAGCCGGAGGGCTACGAATATGTGGTGGATGCGACCGGAAGAGCGGAAGGATTAAAGAGCGCCATGCGCTATGTGAGAAAAAAGGGAATGATCGTCTTAAAAAGTACCTATGCGGGGGACGCAAAGATCAATATGAGTGAGGTCGTTGTGAACGAGCTTACGATCGTCGGAAGCCGGTGCGGCCCGTTTGAGCCGGCGTTAAAACTTTTAAAACGCAGACTGATCGATCTGCCGGAGATCGAACTGCATGAACTTGCCGATTATGAAAACGCCTTTTCGTCACGCGCGTTTAAGGCGGGATTCCGGTTTGATTAGCCCAAAATAAGAAATGGACAAAACAGCAAATGCATGATAAAATGGCTGTTGTTGTTAAAAATATTTTTCAGGAGGAAATATTATGAAGAAGAAAGTAGTATCATTGATGCTTGTTGCAGCGATGGCATGCTCTATGGCAGCATGTGGATCATCCAATGCAGATGCGGGAAAAACAGATTCCGCAGCAGAGAGCACAACCGGTTCAGATTCCGCAGCTTCTACGGAAGCAGCGTCCACAGGAGAGACAGCAAATAACGCGTTAAAGATCGCGATCGTGAGCAGCCCGTCCGGTGTGGATGACGGTTCCTTTAACGAAGATAACTACAATGGTATCCAGAATTTCATCAAGGAGAATCCGGACAGCACCGTAACTCCGATCCAGGAGACAACCGGTGATACCGATGCGGCAGTTCAGGCAGTAGCTGATATCGTAGCAGATTACGATGTTATCGTATGTTGTGGATTCCAGTTCGCAGGAATCGGAACGATCGCGCAGGACAATCCGGATGTAAAATTCATCCTGGTAGATTCTTTCCCGACAGATGCAGACGGAAATACCATTGAAGCAGATAATATCTATGCAATGTGCTATGCGGAGCAGGAAAGCGCCTTCTGTGCTGGTATGGCAGCAGCACTTGAGACACAGACCAACAAAGTTGCAGTTGTAAACGGAATCGCATATCCGTCCAACGTAGATTACCAGTATGGTTTTGAATGTGGTGTCAAATATGTCAATGAGACAGAAGGCAAGGATGTAGAATGTGTAGAACTTCCTTCCTATGCCGGAACAGATGTCATGGGCAATGATGTAGGCGGAAACTATGTAGGTACTTTCGCAGACGAAGCAACCGGTAAAGTAGTAGGACAGGCACTGATCGATGAAGGTGTCGATGTGATCTTAGTTGCGGCAGGCGGATCCGGAAACGGTGTGTTCACTGCAGCAAAAGAAGCAACAGATGTCAAAGTGATCGGCTGTGACGTTGACCAGTATGATGACGGAGCAAACGGAGATTCCAACATCATCCTGACTTCCGCGATCAAGAACATGCATCTTACGGTATACAACGCACTGTGCGATATCGCAGCAGGAAGCTTTAAGGGCGGAAACGTAACTCTGCACGCAGATACCGATGCAACCGGATATGTCAGCGAAGAAGGCAGATGCCAGCTCTCCGCAGAAACGATCGACAAGATCAATGCAGCATTTGATAAAGTAAAAGACGGAACCATCGTTCCGGCAGCAGATGCTACAGTAAATGATATTACTCCGGAAGATTTTGAAGTAAAATAAAGAAAAAAGTAAGAGTACGGGGAGCCGGAAGGCTCCCTGTCTTTTAGGAGGATTTACATGTCTGATTACATTGTGGAAATGAAACACATTACGAAACGGTTTCCCGGAATTGTCGCGAATGATGATGTGACGCTCCAGATCAAAAAAGGGGAGATCTTTGCGCTGCTCGGGGAAAACGGTGCGGGAAAATCTACACTGATGAGCATGCTGTTTGGAATGTATGAGCCGGATGACGGAGAAATTTTCATCCGCGGAAAAAAAGAAAAGATCGATTCCCCAAACTATGCCACAAAATTAAACATTGGAATGGTGCATCAGCATTTCAAACTGGTGCAGAACTATACCGTGGCAGAAAACATTATCATGGGCATGGAGCCAACGAAAAAAGTGCTCGGACTGTTTCGTACGGTAGATATGAAAAAGGCGAATGCGGATATCGAGGCACTTTCCAGAAAATATGGCCTGGAAGTAAAGCCTACCGATGTGATTGAAGATGTAAATGTTTCGATTCAGCAGCGTGTAGAGATCTTAAAGATGCTTTACCGCGAAGCGGAGATTTTGATCTTTGACGAACCGACTGCGGTGCTGACGCCGCAGGAAATAGAGTTCCTGTTAAAGATCATCAAGGGACTGCGTGACGGCGGAAAAACGATCATACTGATCACGCACAAACTGGAAGAGATCAAAAAAGTAGCGGACCGCTGCGCGATCCTCTGCCGCGGCAGACTGATCGATGTGCTGGATGTCGCAAAGACGGATACCAAAACCATGGCGAATCTTATGGTCGGACGTGAGGTCAGCTTCACAACGGAGAAAAAGCCGGCGTCTTTCGGAAAAGAGATCTTAAAAGTAGAACATCTTACGGTAAAGAACCGGGATCATTTTGAGGTGGTAAAGGACGTATCCTTTACGATCCACGGCGGCGAGATCTTTGCGGTTGCCGGTGTCTCCGGAAACGGTCAGATCGAGCTTGCGGACGCGATCGCCGGACTGATGCATGTCTACAGCGGAAAAATTTATCTAAACGGTAAGGAGATCACGGCGGAACCGATCCGGAAACGCGCGGAAGCCGGTATTGCCTATATCCCGGAAGACCGGCAGAATTTCGGACTGGTGATGGATTTTTCCCTTGCGGACAATCTGGGGCTGCGCGGCTATTACAGAGAGCCGTATGCAAAAAAAGGCGTGTTAAACCAGAAAGTATTTGCGGATAACAGTAAGAAATTGATCGAAAAATATGATATCCGGAGCGGACAGGGCGCGACAACGATCACGCGCTCGATGAGCGGCGGAAATCAGCAGAAGGCGATCATTGCAAGAGAGATCGAGACAGAAGCAGATCTTATGATCTTCGTACAGCCGACCAGAGGACTGGATATCGGTGCGATTGAGAACATCCACAAGCAGATCATCGGAGAGCGGGATAAAGGAAAAGCGATCCTTTTAATTTCACTGGAACTGGATGAGGTTATGAACCTTGCGGATACGATCGGTGTTATTTACAACGGAAGTATCAATAAAATTGCGGATGCAAAATCCCTGACAGCCAACGAGGTTGGAGAATTTATGATGGGGGTAGGACACAATGAATAAGAATGCTAATATCGTAGAAAAAATGGTGCTTGCCACGATCGGTCATGAAAAAAGACAGAAGATCGCGATCCCGGTCTTTTCGATCCTGGTGGCGCTTATCGCGGGTGGTATCGTGATCGCGCTTCTTGGACATAATCCGTTCTATGCGTTTTATAATCTGCTGCAGGGCTGCGGCATTGCGCCGAAAGCTTCCTACGCAGGAAAAAAGGGCATGATCACGGATTTTATGGACTTCATGGATAACCTCACGCCGATGATCTTCGCGGCACTTGCTGTGGCAGTGGCGCTCCGTTCCGGTCTCTTTAATATCGGGGTTTCCGGACAGATGCTTGCGGCAGGTTTTCTTGCAACGGTTACAGTGGGTTACACCAGCCTTGCGGCACCGATCGCGAAACCGCTTGTCGTGATCATCGGAATCCTTGCGGGTGCATGTGTCGGCGGACTGATCGGCTTCCTCAAATACCGTTTTAATATCAATGAGGTCGTTTCTTCGATCATGATCAACTATATTTTAGAATATGTGATCAGTTTCTTTATCAATATGTATTTTGTCGATCCTGTATCAAGACAGTCCAAAAACGTTTCCACGGCGGCAAGACTGACGTTTACCGATGTGGAAGTCGGGGGTTACAAGATGGATATCCCGCTCGGCATCATTTTAGCGATCCTCACGGTATTTCTGGTTCGCTTTATCATGAACCGTACAGTGCTCGGATTTGAGATGAAAGCGGTCGGCTGTTCCCGCACGGCGGCAAAGTACGCCGGGATCAAAGTCGGAAAAAATATCGTGATCACCATGGTGATCTCCGGTGCGCTCTCGGGACTTGCGGGAGTGACCTATTACCTTGGATATTTTGCATCCATTCAGCCAAAGGTACTGACATCGACAGGATTTGATGCGATCGCGGTATCATTGCTTGGAAATAATAATCCGGTCGGAATCATCTTCTCCTCATTTTTGATCACAGTGATCAGCAAGGGAAGCACATACATGAGTTCCGCTTCCGGGGTACAGCAGGAGATCGCGTCGGTCATTACGGGAATCATCCTTTTGTTCTCCGCGTGTGGCGCGTTCGTGCGCTATAAGACCGGCAGACTGCGTGATACGGTAAAAGAGAGAAAGGGGGAAAAATAAATGAATACGATTATTATTGACGGACTTGCGTTTTCCCTCCCGCTTTTTATCATGGCAGTCGGAGGTATTTACAGCGAAAAGAGTGGTGTGACCAACCTGGCGCTCGAAGGACTTCAGGGCTTCGGTGCGTTTGTCGGCGCACTGGTTGCGGTTCTCGCGGCGGAAAAAATGTCGGGAAGCTCCGCACTTCCGTTTTATCTTGCCATGATCTTTGCCATGGTGGGCGGACTTTTATTCTCCCTGATCCATGCGTTACTCTGTATCCGGTTTAAGGCAGATATGGTCATCAGCGGTGTCGTAGTCAATACACTTGCGATGGCATTGACGGAGTTTTTGACCAAACAGATCAACGCAAGCCATTTTAACGCACCATCCGATAAATTCGTACTCGGCGTGTGCAATAAGATAACGATCCCCGGCATTTCCAAAATACCGGTACTTGGAGCGGTATTTACCAATATGTATCCGTTCGAGTTCGTGATCGTTGTGATCGCGTTTATCGCATGGTTTGTGATGTATAAGACAAGATTCGGTTTACATCTGCGTGCGTGCGGTGAGAATCCGCATGCCGTGGATGCGGCAGGGATGCAGGTCGGACACATCCGGCTGATCGCAGTCATGGTATCCGGCGCGCTGTCCGGTCTTGGCGGTATCTGCTTCGCGTATTCGATCTCCGCGAATTTTTCACCGAGCATCTATGTCGGATACGGTTATCTCGCGATCGCGGCATATATCTTCGGAAACTGGAAGATCCTGCCGACGCTTGGCGCGTGTCTGCTTTTCGGACTGGCGCGTTCCGGCGGCTACAAGTTAGTCCAGGTACTCGGAATGCCGAGCAGCTATCAGGATCTTGTCATGATCCTGCCGTATGCGCTCACACTGTTTTTGCTTATTTTCTTCAGCAAGAAGAACCGCGCTCCGCGCGCGCTTGGAGAGATTTACGACAAGGGTGCCCGCTAGGAGAAAAAACGGTTTTCGAAAAAAGATTGTATCAGGGTGGGAAGTATGGTACAATTTTAGAGTTAAAAAATACTTCAGGAGGGTATCACAGTGAGTAAAGTAGCAGTTCTTACCGACAGTAACAGCGGTATTACACAGGTAGATGCAAAAGAGTTGGGCGTATATGTAATACCAATGCCATTCTTTATAAATAACGAAACATACTATGAGGATATCGATCTGACGCAGGAGCAGTTTTATGAAAAACTGGTGGATGGCGTAGATATTTCCACTTCCATGCCGATGGTGGGAAGTGTGACAGATACATGGGACAAGTTATTGCAGGAGTACGATGAGATCGTATATGTTCCGATGTCAAGCGGGCTCAGCAGTTCCTGTGAGACTGCATACATGCTTTCCCAGGACTATGACGGAAAGGTTCAGGTCGTAAACAATCAGCGTATTTCCGTGACACAGCGTCAGTCCGTCATGGATGCGAAAGAGCTTGCCGAAAACGGAAAGAGCGCCGCAGAGATCAAGGAGATCTTGGAGCAGCACAAGATGGAATCCAGTATCTATATTATGGTGGATACCTTAAGCTATCTGAAAAAAGGCGGAAGGATCACTCCTGCAGCAGCAGCGCTTGGAACTCTGCTTCGTTTAAAACCGGTTCTTCAGATCCAGGGAGAGCGTCTGGACGCTTTTGCCAAGGCGAGAACAGTGAAACAGGCAAAGAGCATTATGATCGAAGCCATGAAAAAGGATTTCAAAGAGCGTTTTGAGAGCGAAGACGGATCCAAGATGCATCTTGAGATGGCTTACACGCATGATCTTGCGCAGGCAGAACAGTTTAAAAAGGAAGTGCAGGAAGCATTTCCGAACAATGAGATCATCATGCAGCCGCTGTCACTCAGCGTTTCCTGCCATATCGGACCGGGAGCGATCGCGATCGCATGCTCAAAGAAGATTGAATATTAAAATGAAATGAGATCATAAAAAGGGACAGGCACACAGTTTCGTGTGACCTGTCCTTTCTGATAACAGCAGAAAAATAATTACTTTTGCCGTATGCGCGGGAGATTCCAGCGGAAATGCGCGGCGAGCAGGCGGATGATGAGGACTACGGCAGCGCCGAGAAACAGAGATATGGTATCCCGGATGTAAAGGCGCAGGATGATGTAGCAGACGGCACCGAGGATCGATGCGATCGCATAGACATGTTTGACAAAGACGAACGGGGTCATGCCTGCCATAACGTCCCTTAACATACCGCCTCCGATACCGGTGACTGCACCGACAAAGATCAGAAGAAAAATATTATTTTCAAAAGATGCCTCGATCGCGGTGCGGATCCCCATCACAGTGAAAACGCCAAGACCGATCGCGTCAAGCGATATCATGACGCGCTCATAGGTCTCAAGAAAGCGGCTTGAGAGCAGTTCCTGATTCAGATAAAAGATAGTGAACAGGATGCATGAGATCAGGATGGAAGCACCGACATAGCTGAAATTCTGAAACATTTTCGGTGGTGTGATGCCGAGGATGATATCGCGGATGCATCCGCCGCCCACGGCAGTCGTGATGCCGAGCACATTTACGCCAAAGATATCCATATTTTTACGGATACCGACCAACGCCCCGGAGGAGGCGAAGGCAACGGTTCCGATCATTTCAAAGATATAAATGATAAGGTTACTGTGATTCATAATTCCTCCACAAGAAAAAGTTTACTCCTAGTATAGGAGAAAATGCCCCGAAAAACAAGAGGGAAACATTGCATTTCTAAGGAAGATAACATAGAATAAAAGGCAGGAAAAAGATAAGGGACAGGCAAACTATGAATGTAAATCTGGAATACTATAAGATTTTTTATTATGTGGGAAAATACGAGAGCATCACACAGGCTGCCGAGGCGCTTGCGATCTCCCAGCCTGCGGTCAGCCAGGCGGTAAAAAATCTGGAAAAGAATCTGGGCAGTGCACTGTTTGTGCGGACCTCCAAGGGCGTCCGGCTGACGGTGGAGGGAAAGCTGCTTTATTCCTATGTTCAGCGTGGATACGAATATATTCTGTTGGGAGAGCGGAAGTTTCAGGAGATGCAGGATCTGACCAAGGGAGAGATCCGGATCGGAGCCAGCGATATGACCCTGCAGTTTTACCTGCTTTCTTATCTGGAACGGTTTCATGAGACGTATCCGGGAATCCGTGTGACAGTTACCAATGCGCCGACGCCGGAGACACTCGGATATCTGCAGGCCGGAAAGATTGATTTCGGGATCGTAAGCACGCCGTTTCAGGCGGGAAAACACATCAGGGTGCGCCCGGTAAAGGAGATCGAGGATATTTTTGTGGCGGGGAAAAATTTTGAATCGCTAAAGGGAAAAGAACTGGATTACCGGATACTGGAAGAACTGCCGATCATGTGTCTGGAGGGAAATACTTCGACCAGAGGCTATGTGGAGCAGTATTTAAAAGATCAGGATGTGGTGCTGCATCCGGAGTTTGAACTTGCGACCAGTGATATGCTGATCCAGTTCGCGCAAAAAAGCCTCGGCGTCGCAAGTGTGGTAAAGGATTTCGCAGAGCCGAAGATCAGAGAGGGAACGCTCTTTCAGTTAAAGTTTAAAGAGAAGATCCCGAAAAGACAATTCTGTCTGGTGACGGATCAGAGAGTGCCGCTGTCGGCAGCCGCCGGTCAGATGCTTGGGATGCTGGAAAACGAAATAAGCGGTAGTTATGACGAATATAATAAACATTGATTTTACTTATAGACACTTTTCGTGTATAATCAATAAGTAAAAACAGGGAATAAAAAGCAGGTTTTTACGCCTGCTTTTTCTATGCCCGTAAATCAGATGATGTAACAAATCAGGAGGATAAAAAGAATGGTTAAAGCAGTTGTTGGTGCAAACTGGGGAGACGAGGGAAAAGGCAAGATTACCGATATGCTGGCAAAGGAAGCCGATATCATTATCCGCTTCCAGGGTGGAGCGAACGCAGGTCATACGATCGTAAATAATTATGGTAAATTTGCGTTACATACCTTACCGTCCGGTGTTTTCTACAATCATACAACAAGCATTATCGGAAACGGAGTCGCACTTGATGTGCCGAAATTAATGAATGAGATCAAATCTCTCACAGACCGTAATGTTCCGGCACCGAAGATCTTAATCTCCGACCGTGCGCAGATCGTAATGTCTTACCACATTCTTTTTGACCAGTATGAAGAAGAACGTCTGGCAGGAAAATCATTTGGTTCCACCAAATCCGGTATCGCGCCGTTTTATTCTGACAAATACGCGAAGGTTGGTTTCCAGGTCAGCGAGATCTTTGATGATGATGTGATCCGCGAAAAGGCAGAGCGTATCTGTGCGCAGAAAAATGTCCTGTTGGAGCACCTCTATCATAAACCGCTGTTAGTTCCGGAAGACATCGTAAAAGAACTGCAGGGCTACCGTGATATGATCGCTCCTTATGTATGTGATGTTTCCGCATATCTCTGGAATGCGATCAAAGAGGGAAAGAACATTCTCTTAGAGGGACAGCTTGGAACCTTAAAAGATCCGGATCATGGTATTTATCCGATGGTAACATCTTCTTCCACACTGGCAGCGTATGGTGCGATCGGTGCAGGAATTCCTCCTTATGAAATAAAACAGGTAGTTACCGTATGCAAGGCATATTCAAGCGCAGTAGGCGCAGGCGAATTTGTCAGCGAGATCTTCGGCGATGAGGCAGATGAGCTCAGAAAACGCGGCGGAGACGGCGGCGAATTCGGCGCGACCACAGGCCGTCCGAGACGTATGGGCTGGTTTGACTGTGTTGCCTCCAAATATGGATGCAGACTGCAGGGAACAACAGATGTGGCGTTTACCGTACTTGACGTACTTGGCTATCTCGATGAGATCCCGGTATGTGTTGGATACGACATTGACGGAAAGGTTACGACTGATTTCCCGACGACTACGATGTTAAAGAAAGCAAAACCGGTTTACGAAAAACTTCCGGGCTGGAAATGCGATATCCGTGGAATCAGGAAATATGAAGATCTCCCGGAGAATTGCCGCAAATACATTGAGTTTGTGGAAGAACACATTGGCTTCCCGATCACAATGGTATCAAACGGACCGGGCAGAGACGATATCATTTACCGTTAAGTAAATAAGAAAAGCTGGCGGGAGCCCCTGTACATTTTGTGCAGGGGCTTTTTGACGTTAAGCGGGATGTGGAACGCATCCCGTCTCTGTGTAAGTTGACGAGGAAACGGAGCATGCTGTTTCACAGAAAAAACACAGATTTGACTTCTTTTTAACACATTTTACTAATAACCTTGATATTGGAAAATTTTTGTATGGAAGATAAGGAGGAGTAACAGTGATTGAGATCAATCATTTAGTGAAAAAATATGGTGATCATATCGCGGTAAATGATCTGAGCCTGAATATCGAATCGGGCAAGATCTACGGTTTCCTCGGGCCGAACGGAGCCGGAAAATCAACGACAATGAATATCATCACCGGCTATCTCGGAGCGACCAGCGGCGAAGTAAAGATCAATGGTTTTGATGTACTTGCCCAGCCGGAAGAGGCAAAAAAATGTGTTGGATATCTGCCGGAACTGCCACCGCTCTACATGGATATGACGGTTCTCGAATATATGAATTTCGTGGCGGAATTAAAGCAGATCCCTAAAGACAAACGAAAGTCCTCGGTCAAAGAGGTCATGGAGCTTACCAAGATCATGGACATGAAGGACCGGCTGATCCGAAACCTCTCCAAAGGTTACCGGCAGAGAGTCGGATTTGCGCAGGCAGTCATTGGCTATCCCGAAGTCATTATATTGGATGAGCCTACGGTCGGACTCGATCCGAAGCAGATCATTGAGATCCGGGAACTGATCAAAAAGCTGGGAGAAAAACATACCGTTATTTTGAGTTCCCACATCCTTTCCGAGATCAGCGCGGTCTGCGACCACATTTTCATCATCTCAAAAGGAAAACTGGTGGCGAGTGATTCCACGGAAAATCTGACGCTTATGATGTCAGGAGTGCAGGAGATCGAACTGTTGGTAAAAGCGGAAGAAGAAGCCGCCAAAGAAGCGTTAAGAACCATCTCACAGGTGCAGAAGTACCATATGACCAAAGGAAACGAGGAGGGTACTGTAAAGATCCTTCTTTCGGCAGAGAAAGGCGTGGATATCCGCGAAGCAGTGTTCTTTGCGTTTGCGGATGCCAAATTGCCGATCCTTGAGATGAAGGCAGAAGGAAAGTCCTTAGAGGAGATCTTCCTGGAACTGACTTCACAAAAAGCAGGTGCGGCACAAAGAAAAGAGCAGGAGGTGGTTGCGTAATGGCTGCAATTTTTAAACGGGAATTCAAATCTTATTTTCAGTCCGTGATCGGCTGGCTGTTCATTGCGGTTACGCTTTGTCTTTACGGGCTGTACTTCGTGGTATATAACCTTTCCTATGGATATGCGTATATTTCTTACAGCCTGTCAGCGATCACATTTATTTTCCTGATCACGGTTCCGGTGCTGACGATGCGTGTATTTGCGGAAGAACGGAACAAAAAGACCGATCAGCTGATCTTGACCTCACCGGTGTCACTTGGAAAGATCGTTTTCGCGAAATTCCTTGCGATGGTTGCGGTATTTTCCATTGCGATCGCGGTGATCGCGTTGAGTCCGCTGCTCTTAAAAGCGCTTGGAAGCGCACCGCTCAAAGAGTCCTACGTCGCGATCCTGGGATTCTGGCTGTACGGGGTTACCTGTATCGCGATCGGAACCTTTGTGTCATCACTGACCGAAAGCCAGGTGATCTCTGCGGTGATCACGTTCGGACTCCTGTTTTTGGGCTATATGATGGGCGGGATCACAAATCTGATCTCCACGAGCGGAAATATACTCACAAAGATCCTCGGATGCTATGATCTGACCGCGCATCTGGACAAATTCTGCAGTGGGGTGCTTGATCTGACCGGCGTTGTGTACTATGTTTCCGTTACGATCCTGTTCCTGTTTTTAACCGCGCAGTCCATCCAGAAGAGACGCTGGAGCATGAGCAGAAAAAAGATCGGACTTGGCGTGTTCAGTACCGGTATGGTGGTTTTCGGCATTGCGGTAGCAGTTGTATTAAACCTTGCGGTAGGAACGCTTCCATCCACACTTACACAGGTCGATGTCACCAATGAGAAACTTTATACGATCACGAAAGATACCAAAGATTATCTGGCGGACTTGAAAGAGGATGTCACCATTTATGTGTTAAGCGCGAAGAGTTCACTGGAATCCCAGGATACAACGTTATCCGCGATGCTTGAAAAGTATAAGGACGCGTCCTCACATATTTCAGTCGTTTACAAGGATCCGAAGGTATATCCGCAGTTTTATACCAATTATACAGACACGGCACCGTCTGCAAACAGTCTGATCGTGGAAGGCGCGAATCGCTCCAAAGTAGTTGATTACAGCGATCTGTATGAGACTTCGGTGGATTACTCCACTTATTCCCAGCAGACGACCGGCTATGACGGTGAGGGACAGCTCACAAGCGCGATCGCCTATGTCGAAAATGAAAACATGCCGGTCGTTTATGAGATCACCGGACATGGTGAGACAGAACTTTCGGGCAGCTTTTCCGAGGCGCTTGAGAAAGCAAACATTGATGTGAGCCAGCTTACACTGTTAAAAGAGGACAGCATCCCGGATGATGCCGAGGCGGTCATCATCAACGGACCTACTTCTGATTTCTCAGCGGATGATGCAAAGAAAGTATCCGATTATCTGGCTGCAGGAGGAAAAGCGTTCATCACAGCCACCTATACGGACAAGGAACTTCCGAATTTTGAATCGATTTTGGCGGAGTATCAGATCCAGTTGGAAAAGGGTATGGTGGTAGAGCAGGATAAAAACAGCTATTATCAGAATCCGTTCTATCTGCTTCCGGCGATCGCGTCTTCGGAGTGGACATCTTCGGTATCCGGCAGTTATATTTTTGCTCCGTATTGCCGTGGCATCGTGCATCCGGCGACGGAGGAGGATGCGGATATCAGCTATACCGATCTGCTTACTTCTTCCGCGACTTCCTTCGCAAAGACGGACGTGGCGAATATGGCATCTTATGACAAAGAGGATGGCGATGTGGACGGACCGTTTGTGATCGGTCTTGAGGCAGAGAAAAAAGTAGACGACGACAATACAACGAAACTGTTTGTATTTGCGAGCACGACGATGTTTAGCGATGATGCGGATCAGATGGTATCGGGCAGCAACGCGAAACTGTTTTCATCCTGCGTGAGCAGCTTTGCTGGGGATGAGGACGGATCCTCCATTGTGATCCCGGTCAAAGAGTATGATACCGCAAAAGTTACCGTATCCAGCATGACGGTCATTCTGGCAGCAGTGGGATTTGTTGTGGTACTGCCGCTCGTGCTTCTTGGAACTGGAATCGGAATCTGGGCAGTAAGGAGAAAGAAATAAATGCAGAATCAGAAAAAACAGTTTATCATACTTGTGATCCTGCTTGTAGTATGCGTGGGTGCCTGGCTTGGCATCCGTGCATACAATGACAGGGCACAGGAAAAAGAAGAAAAAGAAACGGAAGCCAAAAAGATCACGGTAGCGGAAATAAACGCCGATGATATCACGGCATTTTCCTATGAGAGTGATGGAGCAGAGCTGTCCTTTACCAATACGGACGGAACCTGGACGTATGATGGAGATCCTTCCATTCCTCTGGATCAGGACGCAGTTGCTTCCCTGTTGTCGAATGTGGAAAAAGTCACAGCGGAAGATAAGATCGAAGATTATGACGACATCTCCGATTATGGATTTGACGCGCCGACGCAGACAATCCATGTGACGACGAACGAGAAAGAATATGTATTTACGTTTGGTATGAACAACAGCCTTCTGGGGCAGGATTACCTGATGTCAGAGGGGGATGATACGGTTTATCTCGTATCTACCACCATGAAAAACACGTTTTCGAAGACCGTTTCCGATCTGACGAAAGAGGAAGACACCGAGACTGAGACGGAAGCGGTGCCGGAAGAGACAACAGAACAGTAACGGCAGTGACCGGATCACCGAATCAAAAAAGCGTAAAAAGAAAGACCACAGCTCCCCCTACGGAGTCATGGTCTTTTCTTCATCGGTATCCTTTTTGCTGCCGTCGGAATGATTTTTTAATAACCGGTAAATAAGAGAGTAGGCCCAGATCAGAACCGGAACCACAACTGTGGCATAGACAGAAGCGCGGAACAGGTTCATCGTATCCTCACTTCCGATCAGTGCGAATATAAGTGTGGAAACATAGAGGCCAACGAGAAGGATGCATCCTAAAATAGCAAGGATCTGCTTTATTTTTTTCATAAAAAGTACCTCGTGTTCATATATTGACTACTGTTTCTATCATAGTAAAAATTCATCATTTCGTCAAATAAAAAGACTTTATGAAAAATTGACGAAAAAAAGATGGAAAATTTGAAAAAAGACAGAAAAAGTGCTATATTAAAACTAGCACAGGACATTGCAAATGTGGAAGGGGGAATTTACATGGCAACGTTTCGGATTTTAATTGATTCCGTAGATAAGGCACTTGATTTTAATAAGATCGTAGATCAGTGTGAATTTAATGTGGATCTGGTAAATGGAAGAACCTATGTAGACGCGAAATCACTGGTGGGGATTTTCAGTCTTCCGCTGTACCGGCCGCTTGAGGTCATTGCCTATGCGGACCAGGCTTCGACGCAGGCACTGGAAGAAAGGCTTGCGGAATATGTCATAGAGCCGGTTGGCGCAAACGGAATATAAAAAATAACAAGCGGCAGCATAAATATGCTGCCGCCGGGAGGATAAGTATTGGTGTCTTTGGTAGAACCGGCAAAAAGAACGGATGGGGGTATGCGTTGCTTTTTACCGGTCATTTATAGTATGGACGAAACTTTGGAAAGTATACAAAAAAGTTTGAAAAAATCTGTGAGTTGCGGTATACTATTAGCAGTGTGCAAACGCAAAAAAATTATGTTGGAAACAAAGGAAGGATTATAAAATGGCTTTATTAGAAGAATGGCAGAAAGTTGCCTATAATCAGCATACGGATAAAAGAGAACTTCAGAAATTCTGGCAGAGATATTTTCTCCTGGAAAAAGGTGTATATGAAAAGCTCCTTACCAACCCGGACGAAAAAGTAGAGGGAACGGTAAAGGAACTTGCTGAGAAATATGATCTGAGCATTATGGACATGACCGGCTTTTTGGACGGAATCAATGACAGCCTTATTGAGCCGAATCCGATCGATACGATGGAAGAGGATACGCATGTAAGCCTTGCGTTCGACAAGGAAAAGCTTTATAAGAACATGGTGGATGCCAAGGCAGACTGGTTATATGAACTCCCGATGTGGAAGGAGATCTTTGACGATCTGACCAGAAAGAAACTGTTCTTAGAGCAGAAGAAGTCCGGTACTGTTATCGTTGGAAAGAAAGTCGGACGTAATGATCCGTGCCCATGCGGCTCCGGCAAGAAATACAAATACTGCTGTGGAAAAAATGCATAAAAAGGCTTTACATTTGAAGAGAATCGTACTAGAATAGCAGTGAAATAAGAAAAAGCGTTGAAGAGACGAGTAGATTGCCAGACGGCAGCAGAGAGAGATGCAAATGCTGCGAGCATCTTTGCCGGAAGCAGTTGAAGACCAGCTCCGAGCGACCCCAATCCGGTCCGGTGATTCCGTTACCATCGAATGAGAGATCTGAGGATCCTGTTTTGGCTGTCCGGGTGGCGGGCAAGTGACAGGATGACGGATAACCAGGGTGGAACCGCGTAGAACATACGTCCCTTGTATTATGTAATGTAATACAGGGGACTTTTTTATTTGACTGAAATTTTTCCCGATTTCCAGTCAGATAAATACTCCGTTCGGGCGCGCAGGTGTGTGGCAAACGCACATGTTGTTCTAAAAAAATCATAATGGTAGAAAAGGAGAGAAAAGACATATGAAGATTTTAAAACAGATTTTTTCCAATCTGGATGAAGAAAAAGTGGTGAGCAAGCGGGAAATGCTTCTGACCGTGACCACCTGCACACTGGCGGGAATTCTGCTTGGAATACTGGTATCACCGAAAAAGCGGATGATGATCGGAAGCCACAATGGCTGTTATAATGGCAATTACCCGGTAGACGATATGGAAGATGGCGCATATACGGATGATTTCTGGGATGAGGACGACGAGGATTGTCTGAGCTTCCGTTAGGGATCATACCTGATATATAATGAAAAGAATTACAAAAAGGAGACTTATCTATGAAGATCACATTAAAAGATGGTTCAAGCAAAGAGTACAGCGAAGCAAAGAGCGTTTATGATATCGCGAAGGATATCAGCGAAGGCCTTGCGCGTGTGGCATGCGCGGGAGAGGTAGACGGAGAAGTGGTGGATCTGCGTACCGTGATCGACCATGACTGTGCTTTAAATATACTGACACCGAATGACAAAGAAGGACTGCGCGTGATCCGTCATACCGCGTCCCATGTACTGGCGGAAGCAGTAAAGAGACTGTTCCCGGAAGCAAAAGTGACGATCGGACCGGCGATCGATGACGGCTTTTATTATGATTTCGATGCACAGCCGTTTTCCAGAGATGACCTCGATAAACTGGAAGCAGAGATGAAAAAGATCATCAAGGAAGGACATGAGCTGAAACGCTTTACACTGCCGCGTCAGGAAGCGATCCAGCTTATGAAAGAGAAAAACGAACCGTATAAGGTAGAGCTGATCGAAGATCTGCCGGAAGACGCAGAGATCTCCTTCTATGACCAGGGTGGATTTGTGGATCTGTGCGCAGGACCGCATCTGATGAGCACAAAGGGAATCAAGGCGTTCAAACTTACTTCTTCCTCCATGGCATACTGGAGAGGGGATTCTGAGAAAGCACGTCTGCAGAGAATTTATGGTACTGTATTCAACAAGAAAGAGGAACTGAATGAGTATCTTGAAAAATTAGAGGACGCAAAGCGTCGTGACCACAACAAACTCGGCCGTGAGATGGGACTGTTTACCACCGTTGATGTGATCGGACAGGGACTTCCGCTCTTTACACCGAAGGGAACCAAGATGATCATGAAACTGCAGAGATGGATCGAAGATCTCGAGGATAATGACTGGGGTTATGTGCGTACCCGTACACCGCTCATGGCAAAATCGGATCTCTACAAGATCTCCGGACACTGGGATCATTATAAGGACGGCATGTTCGTACTGGGTGATGAGGAACACGATAAAGAAGTATTTGCGCTGCGCCCGATGACCTGCCCGTTCCAGTATTATGTATACAAGAATGAACAGCATTCCTATCGTGATCTTCCATATCGTATGAGTGAGACCTCTACACTGTTCCGTTGTGAAGATTCCGGTGAAATGCACGGACTTACCCGTGTACGTCAGTTTACGATCTCTGAGGCGCATCTGGTTATCCGTCCGGATCAGGCAGAAGAAGAGCTGAAACGCTGCTTTGACCTGTCTTACTATGTACTGAGTGTTCTCGGACTGGAAGGGGATGTTACTTACCGTCTTTCCAAATGGGATCCGGCAAATAAGAAGAAATACCTTGGAGACGACGAGTACTGGAACCGTACACAGGAAGCGCTGCGTGAGGTTTTAAGAGAAAAAGGCGTTGACTTCGTGGAAGCGGACGGTGAGGCTGCATTCTACGGACCGAAGATCGATATTCAGGCAAAGAATGTATATGGAAAAGAAGATACCATGATCACGATCCAGCTTGACTGTGCGATCGCGGAAAACTTTGATATGTACTATGTAGATCAGGATGGAGAAAAGAAACGTCCGTATATCATCCATCGTACTTCCCTGGGCTGCTATGAAAGAACACTGGCATGGCTGATTGAAAAGTACGCAGGAAAATTCCCGACCTGGCTGTGTGCAGAACAGGTGCGTGTACTTCCGATTTCAGATAAATACGAAGAATACGCAAATAAGGTATGCGCAGAATTAAAAAAGAACGGCGTGGATGCAACCGTAGATAACCGTTCCGAAAAGATCGGTTACAAGATCCGTGAGGCAAGAATGGACAGACTGCCGTATATGTTAGTAGTCGGACAGCAGGAAGAAGCGGACGGTACGGTTTCCGTCAGAAGCAGATTCGCCGGAGACGAGGGTGTAAAACCGCTTGCTGAGTTCATCAACGCGATCTGTGAAGAGATCCGTACCAAACAGATCCGTGAGGAAGTTCCACAGGAAGAAAAATAAAGAAGCAGAAACAAAGTGAAGTAAGAAAGAAAAAAGCAAAAAAGGAACAGCCCGGAAAACCTGAAATGGTTTTCCGGGCTGTTTGCTTTTGCTTTCCCGCAACAGCTTTTAGAGAATGAAGCTCTGCATATCTTTTTCAAGATCTGAAGAAGCAGCAAGCAGTTTCTGGGACTCGGTCAGCAGGTTGTTGATCGTGTGATTTAATACCTGCATGGAATCCGCAGTTTCGGTTGTAGAAGCAGCGTTCTCCTCGGAAATAGCGGAAAGGTTGATCATAAGCTGATTTACATTGATGATGACCTTGTTGCATTCCTCGATGGAAGATTTGATGACCGAAGTCTTGTCTCTGGACTGGTCGATACCGCCTCGTACAATGTCGAACTGTGTCTGTGTTTCGTTTAATTTTTCGTTCTGTTCTAAGGTTGCCTGAACAACTTCATCCATAACGGACATCGTGTTCTGGAAATTGTCTGTCAGGTTTGTGATAACCTGGTAAATGGTGTCTGCTGATTTATCAGACTGATCTGCAAGCTGCTGGATCTCGGAAGCAACAACTGCGAAGCCTTTTCCTGCATCGCCGGCTCTTGCAGCCTCAATGCTGGCATTTAAGGAGAGGAGATTGGTCTGACTTGCAATAGATGAAATCAGGGAAACTGCCTCTTTGATCTCCTGTACAGAATTGTTGGTGGTATGGATCAGATCGGAGATCTTGTTGATGCCATCTGTGGTCTTCTGGTTGGAAACGCTGAGTCCGTTCAAAATCTGTAATGCTTCGTCGCTTGCTTCTTTCATGTGAGCGGATGTGCTGTCAAGTTCGCCTACGTTGGAAACCATGTCGTCCATAAAGTTTCCAAGATCGGTGATCTGGTGTGTGGACTGTTCTACATCTTCCGCTTGATTGTTTGCACCATCAGCAATTCCGGTGATCGCAAGATCGATCTGGGAAGAGGTCTCATTGGTAGACTGTGCCATCTGCTCAAGGCTGGAACCGCTGACCTTTAAGTCACCCGCAATCTTAACAACGGATTTTAAGGTAGCAGTCAGTTTGTCCGCCATCTGGTTGAGTGAGTGTCCGAACAGGTCGAATTCGTCACCTTTTCCGGTAGCGGCACGCACGGTCATGTTACCGTTTGAAATATCTGAAAGGGTATGGCGGAAACTGCCGACACTCTTCTGGATACTCGAAATGACATACAGTAAGATCGCAACGATCAGGGCTGCACCGATTACGAAAACGATCGCGATCAAAGCGGTCATCGTGGTACGGGAAGTCTTGGTCTGTTTCTCAATCAAAGAACGTACGTCAGAGGTAACACTGGTCAGATTGTTGTTGATTTCATTATTTTCGGATTTCAGCGAAATGATGTTCTTGTCATAGTCCTGCATGGAAGCGAAGGCATCTTCTTTCTGGGAAAGAGCAGAAGTACCGGCGGACACAATGTCAGGATCTACTGCATATACGCTGATGTTGTTTTTGATCTCCGCAAGTTTGGACTCAATAGCAGAAGCGGCATCTGTAGAGTCGTTTCCTTCAGCAACGGATTTGCTGTAGGAAGCAAAATCCTGATTTAAGCTGTCAAGGTTGGATCCGAAATCGTATTTTCCGTTTAATGCGATAGCAGCTCTTACGGTCGGAAGCTGTGTCTCCTCAAAGTAGAGGTCAACGGTTGCTTTCTGACATACGTTAAAAGAACTGTCCGCGATCGGAATTTCGATGGAAGCTTCCTGCCAGTCCGGATTGGTGCTGGTAAAAGTACCCTGGAAGCTGATACTCGGAACATTGTTAAACGTGGTCACATCAAGATCGGAATATCCTTCACCGTAAGATTTTGAAAGATCTGCTGCGGTCAGGGAAGAAAGATCAAGTGTCTCTGAGTCGTTGACAACAATATTGTTGATGAATACCCTGCCGGTATATTCAATACCGTTTCCACCGGCACGAACGATCAGATAATCACGTTTTCCATTGCCTTCATAGGTATTGGTGTAGGTGATATGACGATAATTTACACCGTCTACCGTCACTGTCTCAGCGGAAGCGAGCGGGAAATCCACCCAGGTACCGTCGATCCATTCACTCTCACCTGACATATCGGAAAAGCAGCTTTCAAGTGCTTCGTCCGGGGCAATGAAGTCTGCGTACATACCGCTGTCTTTGGAAAAACCGCGTTCAGAGATCGAAGAAAATAAATCAGAGCTGTTGCTTATTGTGGTATCAATATCGTCTGAAATTTCCTTTAAATCGGAACGGAAACCGGATTTTGTATATTTCAGGGCATTTTCGGCAGCAGAACTCATCTGCTTTAGGTTGTCCATTTTGGTGTCGTTATAAGAAGTGTCGAGGTCATATAAAAAGGACACGTCGAGCGTTTGGTTCTCATTTTGTAGTAAATTGATCTGATTGATATCAGCGAGTACCTGGTTGTTTGAGTTACTGCTGTTGATCAGATAAATTCCCGTAAAACCGAGAATAACAGTGGTTGCAATGGATACGCACCCGAGAACCAGTAGTTTGCCGCGGATACTGGAAAATATGGATGCTTTTGCAATCGGTGCTTTTGTAGCGGAATCTTTTTTCTTAGAATGCATATGCATATCCCCCTTCATTAAAAAAATGGTTAAAAAAGTTAAAAAATAAAATAACAATCTTAGCATAGTTATCTTAACATAATTTGAGATAAAAGGAAGAATATTTTGGAAAAAAGGAAAAGATTGTAAAAATGGCACAATTAGAAAAAACTAACAAAGCAAAAAAAGAACTAAAAATGGCTAAAATAAGCAAAAAAACAAGTTAAAAAACGAATGCAGGCGAAAATATATGGAAAACATATACACGCATAAGAACAAAAAAAGAGCAGATACTTTTGTTACAGCAAAAAAAGCTGTGAGACGTCAGTAAAAAAATATATAAAAATAAGGAGAAGATCATGACAAAATTAAACTGTTCAGTAATAAACTGTGTGTACAATGCGGACCGGTACTGCGGCAAAGGTGATATTTTAGTAGACGGACAGGCGGCAATGAGTTCCGATGAGACCTGCTGCAGCAGCTTTAAGGAGCGAAAGGACGGAGCGACTAACAGCTGTTCCTGCAGCCCGAAGGAGGAGATTAAGGTCGGATGCAGAGCCAAGCACTGTAAATTCAATGATGTGGACAGCTGCATGTGTACGGCAGAGCATATCGGCATCGCCGGTGGGAAAGCCTGTCAGTGTACGGATACGGAATGTGCAAGCTTTTGCTGCGAATAAAGTCAGAAAAAGTCAAAAAACGTAAGAAAATGGCAGAAAAAACTCCATGAAAAAGTCGTAAAAAGCTTGAAAAAAGAAATTCTTAGAAGTACAATACCTATGTAAGCTTCTACGGATGTTTTTCACAGGTCATGGAGGGATTTTGAATGAGAAAGAAATCGCACATTTCATTGGCACGCTATTTGGTGAGAAATCTGGACGACGGAGATTTAAGGAAGCACAAGTTATCTTTCTATATAGGAAGCATACTTCCGGACTGTAAGCCTTCTTTCTTATATAAGAAGCATGAGATAACCGGAACTTTTCCGCAGGTAAAGAGAGAAATAGAGCGGCTTTCCTCGGACTATCAGAAAAAGTACAAAAGACAAAAATCAAAATATTATAGAAATCTGGGACAGGTAACACATTATCTGGCAGATTATTTTACGTTTCCGCATAATAAGATCTATCCGGGAAATCTGAAAGATCACTGCGCGTATGAGGAAAAATTAAAAATAAGTCTGCGGGAATACCTGAAGACACCGGAAGTGCTGGAACATGCAAAAAAGACGATCGAATTTCAGACGCCTGAGGCTCTGATCGCGTTTATCCAGAAAAGTCATGATGAGTATCTGGAAAGGAAAAAGGGCGTGGAAGAAGATATAAAAAGCATCGTGGTGATGAATGAGCAGGCGGTGCACAGTATTACGGAGTTCTTCCGGCAGGCAAAACAAAAGCGGCATGTGCAGCAATTCTGATAAAAAGAAATTTTTGGAGAACGAGATGGTGAAACAAAGAAAAGAAATACTGCAGACAGAGATTGAGGACGCAAGACAGAGACTGGATCATTCCCTGGAAACCTTAAATGATTACGATGTGAGCTATCTGCTCAGTGTAAAGCTTGACAAGCTGATCGCGGAATATGTGGAACTCTGCGAAGCGGAGGGCGCTTAAACAAAGAAAAGATATGTTTCAGACAAAATACGCAAAAACCTTTTTGGTTTTTGCGTATTTTTTATTGCTTTTTTTACCGGAAAGGGGTATTATTATTCAATAAGTGGAGGAAAGTGGTAGATGATGGTGCTGAGTGGTGGATGATGTGGCAAAAAGTGGTTCACATTCCAAAACTCACAGGATACCTGTTTACTGGCCGAGGTGTGTTCTATGTTCATGGGAGAATACAATCACACAGTTGACACAAAAGGCAGACTGATCGTTCCGTCCAAATTCAGAGAACAGCTTGGGGATGAATTTGTAGTGACAAAGGGACTGGATGGCTGTTTATTCGTGTATTCGAAAAGTGAATGGGAAAACATCGAAGAAAAATTCCGCAATGTACCACTTACTACAAAAGATGCAAGAAAGTTTGCGCGGTTCTTTTTCGCGGGCGCGGCAAGCTGTGAGGTAGACAAGCAGGGAAGAATCCTGCTTCCGGTCGTTCTGCGTGAATATGCCGGGATCGAAAAGGATGTTGTTTCGGTTGGTGTCTTTAACCGGGTGGAGATCTGGGACAAGGATAAATGGCAGGAATCCAATTCGTATGACGATATGGATGAGATCGCGGAGCACATGGCAGATCTGGGACTTGGTATTTAATTGAAGGTTGGAGGAGACAATGGAATTTAACCACAAATCGGTATTACTTCAGGAGACAATAGAAAATTTAAATATTAAGCCGGATGGGATCTATGTGGACGGAACACTTGGCGGAGCCGGACATTCCTATGAGATCGCGAAGCGTCTTTCCGGTAAGGGAAGGCTGATCGGGATCGATCAGGACGCGGACGCGATCGCGGCAGCGACAGAGCGCCTTGCAGAGTATAAGGATCGTGTAACTATTATAAGAAGCAACTATGCGGCAATGAAATCCGAACTGCAAAAGATCGGGATCACACAGGTGGACGGGATCCTTCTGGATCTCGGAGTGTCATCGTTTCAGCTGGATACGCCGGAACGCGGGTTTACTTACCGGGAAGAAGACGCACCGCTTGATATGCGGATGGATCAAAGACAGAGCAAGACCGCAAGGGATATCGTAAACGGATATTCCGAGCAGGAGCTTTACCGGATCATCCGTGATTTCGGGGAAGATCGTTTCGCGAAGAACATTGCAAAGCATATTGTAAAAGAACGACAGAAAAAAGAGATCGAGACAACCGGGGAACTGACAGAGATCATCAGGGCATCCATACCGATGAAGGTACAGGCGACGGGCGGACACCCGGCAAAGCGTACGTTTCAGGCGATCCGGATAGAGTTAAACCGTGAGCTTGAAGTTTTACAGGACAACCTGGATGAGATGATCGATCTTCTGGCAGATGACGGAAGATTTTGCATTATCACATTCCATTCCCTGGAGGATCGGATCGTTAAGACAAGTTTTCGAAAAAATGAAAACCCATGTACCTGCCCGAAAGAATTTCCAGTGTGCGTGTGCGGAAATGTTTCAAAGGGCAAAGTGATCACAAGAAAACCGATTTTGCCGTCAGAGGAAGAACTCGAAGAGAACAAGCGCGCAAAGAGTGCAAAACTCAGAGTGTTTGAACGACATAAGACAGTGAAGTAAGACAGAAAAGAGGGAGAGATGAAAATGAAAACAAGACGGCGGATGGATCGTTATGAGAGAGTTTATACAACAGACACTTATGTAGACGGAAATACCGTGCGCAGAGTGGAAACGGTTCCGAATGTTCCGGAACGGCGGAGAGAACATATTGACAGAGAGCAGGAAGCGAGAAGACGGCATAACAAACGTGTGGCGAGAAGAAATCAGGAAAAAGCATTGCGCATGAACCGCGGTTATGTTATGTTTTTGTCAATGGCAGTATTACTGACGTGTCTGTCCTGTGTGGCATATATCAAGCTGCAGTCAGATCTTACCGAGCGCATGAGCCGGATCTCCAGACTGGAGAGCCAGGTGACGGATATTACAACAGACAATGCGGCTACGAGAAAGCGGATCGAGACATCCGTGGACTTAAACCATGTGAAGGATGTTGCGGTAAATCAGCTTGGCATGGTCTATGCGTCTTCCGATCAGATCATGTATTATGAGATCGCGAACGATGACTATATGAACCAGTACAGTGACATTCCGTCAAAATAGAGAGACGTAACAGGGTGATGGAGTGACAGAAAAAAGAAGAAAGAAAAAAATCCCAACCAGATTTTCAAGAAAGATGCAAAAGAAGCTGCTGATCGTGTTTTCACTGATATCAGTGGCTTTGATTGGGTTGATCGGAAGGTTGATGTATATTGAATACACGAGTGGCGCGAAGTATGAAAAGATCGTGCTGTCCCAGCAGGAGTACGACAGCTCGACCATACCGTACCGCCGCGGGGACATCGTGGATACGAAAGGAACGATACTTGCGACCAGTACCGATGTCTATAATGTGATTTTGGACTGTAAGGTATTAAACAACGATGAGAAGAAGATCGAGCCTACGATCACAGCGTTAGTGCAGTGTTTCCCGGATCTGAACGCGGATGAACTTAGACAGCTGATCCAGAATGAGCCGAATAAGCAGTACAATGTGCTGGAAAAGCGTCTTCCGTATGACCAGATCCAGGGCTTTGTGACCTTACAGGAGGACAAGAAAAACAATCCGGATATTGACGGCGTATGGTTTGAAAAAGAATACATCCGCAAATATCCTTACGGATCGATCGGCAGTTCGGTGATCGGCTTTACCACATCCGGAAATGTCGGAATGGCGGGGATCGAAAATTCCTACAACAGTACGCTAAACGGGATAAACGGCAGAGAGTACGGCTATCTGAATTCGGACAACAATTTTGAAAAGACGATCAAGGCGGCGGAAGACGGAAATGTCGTAGTCTCCACGATCGATCTGAACATCCAGTCTATCGTAGAAGAAAAAGTCGCGCAGTTCCAGATCGACAATGCAAACGTTGCCAGAGAGGGCGCGGGAAGCAAGCATACGGCGGTCGTTGTCATGAATCCGCAGAACGGGGAAGTGCTCGCGATGGCACAGTACCCGAACTATGATTCCAGCAATCCAAGAGACCTGAGCGCGTATTATACACAGGAACAGATCGATGCGATGAGCGATGATGAAAAACTCGACGCGTTAAACGGACTGTGGCAGAATTACTGTCTCACGGAAACGTATGAGCCGGGATCTACGGCAAAACCGTTTACCGTGGCGGCGGGACTTGAAACCGGTACGTTAAGCGGAGATGAGACGTATCTCTGCGATGGGTCGGAATTGGTATCCGGTTCTACCATCCACTGTGTAAACCGGAATGGACATGGACTCGAAGGGATCCGCGAAGCACTGATGAATTCCTGCAATGACGCTCTGATGCAGATGTCCTATGCGATCGGCGTGGACAACTTTGTGGAGTATCAGAAGATATTTGGCTTCGGTCAAAAGACCAATATTGATCTTCCGGGCGAGGCGAGAACCGATTCTTTGATCTATACCAGGGATTCCATGACGGCAGTGGATCTTGCGACCAACTCATTCGGTCAGAACTTTAACACGACGATGATCCAGATGAGCGGAGCGTTCTGCTCGCTGATCAACGGGGGCTATTATTATCAGCCACATGTAGTAAAAAAGATCACGGATGAAGACGGAAATACGATCCAGACCATGGACAACACGCTGATCAAACAGACCGTTTCGGAAGCAACTTCTGAAAAGATCAAGGGATATCTGTATTCTACGGTATCCGAGGGAGGAACCGGAAAATACGCCAAGGTAAACGGATATTCCATGGGTGGAAAGACCGGAACCGCGCAGAAGATCCCGCGTGGACAGGGAAATTATCTTGTATCCTTTATCGGATATGCGCCGCAGGAAAAACCGCAGCTCATGGTTTATGTCATTGTAGATGAGCCGAACGCGGAAGATGAGGCACACAGCAGCTACGCGCAGGGAATTGCGCAGGAAATATTTGCGGAAACGCTTCCGTATCTGAATATTTATCCGGATGAGCCGATGGCGGCTGAGATGCCGGTCAATCCGACTCTGCCGGAAGCAAAACAGCAGGCGATCGAGGCGGCGAATGCGGCAGCGAGCGGACAGCAGGCAGACGCAGCGGTACCGGATCAGACACAGGCGGAAGAAGGAACCACCGATACACCTTCGAGTGATATCGCGGAACAGGGCGCGGCAACCACCGGTCCGGCAGTCACAAATGATGTGGATGTCGTGACATCGGAATGACGCAAGAATAAAAGCATAACCTCACAAAAACCGTAATAGGATAGAAACAACGGTTTTTGTGAGGCTTTTTTTGTATCGGAATAAAACGGCTTATCGGAAAAAAATAATGGTGGTATTTGCGCTGATCTTTCTTATGACCGGAGTTCTGATCGGCAGACTGGTGTATCTTATGGTGTTCCGGTCGGAATATTATGTGGAGCAGGCGAAAGATCTGCATGAAAGAGAACGTGACATCAAGGCGGCGCGCGGTCAGATCTTGGACCGCAACGGAGTTGTGCTTGCGGCAAACCGTACAGTGTGTACGATATCCGTGATCCACAGCCAAGTGACGGATCCGGAAACGGTGATCCGGGTGCTTGCGAAAGAACTCGGGATGGACGAGGAAACCGTGCGGAAGCGCGTGGAGAAAGTAAGCTCGATCGAGCGTGTCAGGACAAACGTGGATAAGTCGGTCGGAGACGCGATCCGGGCGTACGGGCTTGCCGGAGTAAAGGTGGATGAGGATTACAAACGGTATTATCCCTATGACACACTCGCGTCCAAAGT
The DNA here is from genome assembly GCF_014297335.1 of Roseburia yibonii. Classification (NCBI taxonomy): domain Bacteria; kingdom Bacillati; phylum Bacillota; class Clostridia; order Lachnospirales; family Lachnospiraceae; genus Roseburia; species Roseburia yibonii. The sequence goes on along the minus strand of NZ_JACOQH010000004.1, from coordinate 73,231 downwards.
GCTTGGCTTTACCGGCGGGGACAATCAGGGGATCATCGGGCTTGAGGTAAAGTATGATGATTATTTGCAGGGAACCAACGGAAAGATATTGACACTTACGGATGCGCGCGGCGTGGAAATTGAAAATGCGGGGGAGAGCCGTCTGGATCCGGTGGATGGAAATAATCTGGTCATCAGCATAGATTATAATATCCAGATGTACGCCGAGCAGGTTGCGACAAAAGTTATGGAGCAAAAGCAGGCGGATCATGTGAGCATCCTTATCATGAATCCGCAAAACGGCGAGATCTACGCGATGGCGAATGTCCCGGAATTCAATCTGAATGAGCCGTTTGTATTAAATTATGATGCGGGAACGGACATGGATGCAGCAAAAAAACAGGAACTGTTAAATCAGATGTGGCGGAATCCATGCATCAATGACACATATGAGCCGGGATCGACGTTCAAGATCATCACGGCGTCCGCCGCGTTAGAGCAGGGAGTGGTGACATTAAACGATAATTTTTTCTGTCCGGGCTATAAGATCGTGGAAGACCGCCGTATCCGCTGCCATAAAGCAGGCGGGCATGGGGCGGAAAACTTTGAACAGGGACTTATGAATTCCTGTAACCCGGTCTTTATGGAACTGGGAATGCGTCTCGGCGCGGATAATTTTTACCATTATTTCAGACAGTTTGGGCTGCTTTCCAAAACCAATATCGATCTGCCGGGAGAAGCGGCAACGATCATGCATTCCCTGGATAATATCGGGCAGGTCGAGCTTGCTACCATGTCGTTTGGACAGTCATTTCAGATCACACCGGTGGAACTTGCGACAACAGTTTCTTCTATTATAAATGGGGGGCGCAGAGTGACGCCGCATTTCGGTGTGAAAGTGCAGACACCGGATGGGGAGAATGTTGAAATCCTGCAGTATGACCAGGTGGATGGCATCGTGAGTGAGGAGACATCAAAGACGATGCGGACGCTGCTTGAAAAAGTAGTTTCGGAAGGCAGTGGAAAAAATGCGAAGATCGAGGGCTACGCGATCGGCGGAAAGACAGCCACATCGCAGACCCTGCCAAGAAGCGCGCACAAATACATTTCGTCGTTTCTGGGATTTGCGCCGGCGGAGGAGCCGACGGTGTTATGTCTGGTCATTATCAATGATCCGCAGGGCGTTTATTATGGGGGTACGATCGCAGCTCCGGTGTGCAAAGAAGTCTTTGAAAATATTCTGCCCTATCTGGAAATTGAAAAAACAGAATCACTTGCACAATAACATAAAATAACGTATACTGAGGAAGCATGGACAAAAGGCAAAAAGAGTACAATAAAGAGGTGTGAGTTTTATGTCGTATCAAGTAGTAATACCGGTTATCATAGCATTTGTGATCAGTGCCGCCTTAGCACCGGTCGTGATACCGTTTCTCAGAAAATTAAAGGTTGGTCAGACCGAGCGAAAGGAACTGGAATCGCATCAGAAGAAGATGGGAACGCCGACGATGGGCGGGATCATCATTCTTGCAGCGGTCGTAGTTACCAGTCTTATCTATATTAAGGATTATCCGAAGATCGTTCCGATCCTGTTCCTCACGGTCGGATTTGGGATCATCGGATTTTTAGATGATTACTTAAAAGTTGTTCTGCGTCGCTCCGACGGACTGCTCGCGTGGCAGAAAATGATCCTGCAGATCGTTGTGACCGCGGTGTTTGCAGTGTACATGATCAAAGTGTCCGGCGTGTCACTTGAGATGCTGATCCCGTTTAGCGGTGGCAAATATCTGGATCTTGGCTGGGTGGCGGTACCGCTTTTGTTTTTTGCGGTGATCGGAACCGTAAATGGCGTGAATTTCACAGATGGATTAGATGGTCTGGCATCGAGCGTAACGGTCATGGTTGCGACGTTCTTCAGCGTTGTGGCGGTTGGAACCCAAAGCGGGATCGAGCCGATCACCTGCGCGGTTGTCGGCGCACTGCTTGGCTTTTTACTGTTTAATGTTTATCCGGCAAGCATTTTTATGGGAGATACCGGATCTCTGGCGCTCGGCGGATTTGTTGCGGGAACTGCGTATATGCTGCAGATGCCGCTGTTTATCCTGATCGTCGGATTTATCTATCTGATCGAGGTATTATCAGTGATCATTCAGGTCACTTATTTTAAAAAGACCGGCGGAAAACGTATTTTCCGTATGGCACCGATCCATCATCACTTTGAGCTTGGTGGCTGGTCGGAAACAAAGGTCGTAGCGGTATTTTCCATTACGACCGCTATCTTATGCATGATCGCATTGCTTGCGCTTTGATATAGGGAAGCAGAAAGGAAGAAACATGGAATTTACAGGAAAGAAAGTCCTGATCGTAGGAACAGGAAAAAGTGGCGTGGCCGCAGCAGAATTATTACAGAAAAAACAGGCGGATTTAATCATCTTTGATGGAAATAAAGAGTTAAAAGAGGAGCAGGTAAAGGAAAAGTCCGGGGCATTTTCGGATGCGGAGATCGTGCTCGGAGAACTGCCGGAAAGCGTGATGGAGAAGCTTGATCTTGTAGTGTTAAGCCCTGGCGTACCGACGGATCTTCCGATGGTGAATGCGATACGCGACAAAAAGATCCCAATCATCGGTGAGATCGAACTGGCTTATCAGTGCGCGAAGGGAAAGATCCTCGCGATCACGGGAACGAACGGAAAGACCACTACGACAGCGCTGCTTGGCGAGATCATGAAAAATTATTTTTCCGATGTCAAAGTAGTCGGAAATATCGGGATTCCGTATACAAGCGTTGCGGCGGATACGACAGAGGAGACCGTGACGGTTGCGGAGATCAGCAGCTTTCAGTTAGAGACCGCAGTCGAATTCAGACCGGAAGTATCTGCGATCTTAAATATTACGCCGGATCATCTGAACCGTCATCATACGATGGAAAACTATATCGCGGCGAAAGAGAGCATTACAAAAAATCAGACTGCGGATGATATCTGTGTGCTCAACTATGAAGATGAAGTGCTTCGTGAGTTTGGAGCCGGTCTACAGACAAAAGTTATCTACTTCAGCAGTGCCAGAAAGCTGGAAAACGGTTATTATCTGGATGGAACCGATATCTGCCGGGCAGTGGACGGAAAAGCAGAACACATCTGCAATGTGGAGGAACTGAATCTCCTCGGGAAACATAATTATGAAAATGTCATGGCGGCAACGGCGATGGCGGCAGGCTTTGGTGTTCCGCTTGAAAAGATAAAGGAAGTTTTGGTCAGATTTCAGGCGGTGGAGCATAGAATTGAATATGTGACAGAAAAACGCGGCGTGAAATTTTATAACGATTCCAAGGGAACCAATCCGGATGCGGCGATCCAGGGGATCCGCGCGATGAACCGCCCGACCCTTCTGATCGGCGGCGGCTATGATAAGCAGTCTGAGTATGACGAGTGGATCCAGGCGTTTGATGGAAAAGTAAAGAAACTTGTCCTTATTGGTGCCACAAAAGAAAAGATCGCCGCTGCTGCGAAAAAGTGCGGATTTTTTGATATTGTGTTTACGGACTCTCTGGAAGAAGCAATACAGATCTGCTATGACAACGCGAAGGATGGAGATGCCGTTTTACTGTCACCTGCCTGCGCAAGCTGGGATATGTTCAAAAGCTATGAGCAGCGTGGTGATATCTTCAAAGAGATCGTAAGAAACTTAAAGGAGTGAGCAGATGAGTAAAAGGCAGGGGGCAAAGCGGGAAAAGCCAATTAAATATTTTGATTACAGCCTTTTATTTATTATCATATTTCTGGTGTGTTTCGGACTTGTTATGCTTTACAGTACCAGTTCCTACAATGGAGAGGTGAAGTTCGGAGACGCGGCTTTTTATCTGAAAAAACAGCTGTTTGCAACGGTGCTCGGTCTGATCGCGATGGGAATGATCGCAAACATCGATTACCACGTCTGGATGCGTTTCGGAAAAGCAGCCTATCTGCTTGCGCTTGCTCTTTGTGTTTCCGTTATCTTTATCGGAACCACCGTAAACGGTTCCAAACGATGGCTGCGTTTAGGACCATTGTCCTTTCAGCCGTCGGATTTTGCAAAACTCTGTGTCATCATTTTCCTGGCGACCATGATCAGCCGTATGCCAAAGCAGATGGGAAAATTCAGTACCGTAATACGCGTGGTAGTGATGGTGCTTCCGCTCGTCGCAGTGGTCGCGATCAACAACTTAAGTACCGCGATCATTATTCTCGGGATCGCGGTAGCGCTGGTATTTGTCGCAAGTCCGAAATACCTGCAGTTCTTTTTGATGGGAGGACTGGGTGTCGGATTCGGCGCGGCTTTCATCATGTTTGAGAGCTACCGTGCCGAGCGTTTGAAGATCTGGCTGCATCCGGAGGATTATGACAAGGGATATCAGACCCTTCAGGGTTTGTACGCGATCGGTTCCGGCGGCCTTTTTGGAAAAGGACTCGGAGAGAGTATGCAGAAACTCGGGTTTGTTCCGGAGGCCCAGAACGATATGATCTTTTCAATCATCTGTGAGGAACTGGGGCTTTTTGGCGCGATCTGCGTGATCTTACTGTTCCTTCTTATGATCTGGCGTTTTATGGTCATCGCGAACAATGCGCCGGATCTTTACGGGGCGCTGATCGTGGTCGGGGTCATGGCGCATGTGGCGATCCAGGTGATCTTAAACATTGCCGTAGTAACCAATACGATCCCGAATACCGGTATTACATTGCCGTTTATCAGTTATGGAGGAACTTCCATTCTGTTTCTGTTATCGGAGATGGGGTTAGCGCTCAGTGTGTCAAGGGGAATAAAATTAGAGGCGTGAAAGCATGATTCGTGATGAGAGAAAAAAGAAAAAACGAAAGAAAATAAAGACGATCGTCCTGTTAAGTTTCCTTTTGATCCTGGTGATCGCCGGTTTTGTGGTGACAGAGCTTTTTACGGTAAAACAGGTGGAAGTAAAAGGAAATGAACTCTATCCGGATGAGCAGATTGAGGCAAGTATCTTAAATGACGCGTATTCCTGGAATTCACTGTATGTTTACTTAAAATACAAGTTCGGCAGAGCGGATGAGGTCCCGTTTGTAGACACTATGGAAGTATCGTTAAAAAATCCGCACAGCGTACAGATCCATGTGTACGAAAAAGGACTGCTCGGTTATCTCTACATAGATTCCATCGGAAAAAACGCTTATTTTGATAAAGACGGTTTTGTGGAAGAGACCTCGTCGCGGGTGATCGAGGGTGTTCCGAAGATCACGGGATTGTCCAGCAGCGACGTGGTATTGTATGAAAAACTGTCGTTTGACGATAAAAAGGCGTTAAAGACGCTGCTTACGGTGACGCAGACGTTAAAAAAATACGAGATGATACCGGATACCATCAATTACGATGCGCAAAAGCAGATCACGCTCTATTACGGCAACGTGGCGGTCATGCTCGGCAATTCCGATAACATGACGGAAAAGATCAGCCGGATGTCCTACATTTATCCGAGTATTGCCGGAATGAACGGCGTTTTACATATGGAAAGCTGGACAGAGGAGACCAGTGATATTACATTTGTAAAAAATGAATAAAATAATTCTGATTTTTCGAAAAATAAGGTTGATTATTTTTTATAAAAATTATATTATAGAATATATGATTAGATTTAAGGGTTATTTGACAGAAGTTTATAAGGGAGAGAAGGAGGAACTACCTTGCTTGAAATAAAAACTACAGAAACAGATTCCAATGCCAAAATTATTGTGATAGGCGTTGGCGGAGCAGGAAACAATGCGGTCAATCGGATGATTGATGAAAATATCGGTGGCGTGGAGTTCATTGGTATTAATACGGATAAACAGGCGTTGAATCTCTGCAAGGCACCTACTCTGCTTCAGATTGGTGAAAAACTGACCAAGGGGCTTGGCGCGGGTGCGCAGCCGGAGATTGGTGAGAAGGCAGCGGAAGAGAATGCGGAAGATCTGGAGAACGCGGTTAAGGGTGCGGATATGGTCTTTGTTACCTGTGGTATGGGTGGCGGTACCGGTACTGGAGCAGCTCCGGTGGTAGCCAAGATTGCCAAGGAGCAGGGTATCCTGACCGTTGGTGTTGTGACCAAACCGTTTAAATTCGAAGCAAAAACGCGTATGGTCAATGCGCTTTCCGGAATTGAACGTTTAAAAGAGAGCGTAGATACACTGATCGTGATCCCGAATGATAAATTGCTTGAGATCGTAGACCGCAGAACAACCATGCCGGATGCGTTAAAGAAAGCAGACGAGGTATTACAGCAGGCAGTGCAGGGAATTACCGACCTGATCAATCTGCCGGCACTGATCAATCTGGATTTCGCGGATGTACAGACCGTTATGAAGGATAAGGGACTTGCACATATCGGTATCGGTATGGCGAAGGGTGATGACAAGGCGATTGAGGCAGTAAAACTTGCAGTTGCGAGTCCGTTGCTTGAGACAACGATCACCGGAGCATCTCATGTTATCATCAATATTTCGGGTGATATTTCTCTTATGGATGCAAATGACGCTGCAAGCTATGTTCAGGATCTTGCGGGTGATGACGCGAATATCATTTTCGGTGCGAAGTATGACGAGACCAAGACAGATGAAGCGACCATTACGGTTATTGCGACCGGACTTGAAGCAGCAGCACCGGCGCCTAAGATGATGACCGGAATGTCCGGTATGGGACTCAAATATGCGTCCAGCAAGCCATCCGCCAGACCGGTGACAGGCGGACTTGGAACCAGACCGGTAAGCGGCGCGACAGCAGCAGGTGGAACGACAACCGCTCCTGCAGGTGGATTTATGAGTGGAATCCAGAAGCCGAAACGTCCGGAGAGTACGGTTCAGGAAAAGGATATCAAGATCCCGGAATTTTTAAAGAATACAAGAAAATAAGCAGTACGAAATGTACGGACAGGATATAAGAACCTTCAGATTGATTCTGAAGGCTCTTTTTTTACTTCATGCGAAAAAATGTCCGTTTTTGCAGATAAGATACCAAAAGACAGGTAGGGCTTTTGACAAAATAAACAGGCTGTTTTTTCTATAATAAAGGAGCAAAAAAGAAAGGGCAGGAGGGGAAACGTGCAATATGAGTTCTACATAGATGCGTTTGTGGTGACGAATGGTCTGATGGATTTTCTGGTACTGATGTTCACAGATGAGATCCTGCATCGGAAAGCGCGGCTTGGCGTTTTGTTTCTTGCGAGTGTGCTTGGCGCGGTGGTCAGCGCGGTACTTTTTCTGTGGATGTCCGATTATCTGCTATATCAGATGGTCATCCATTTTATACTGAATCCGCTGATGCTTGTTTTTGCGTTTGGGGAAAAGAAGGGGAAGCGCCTGCTGGAAGACTGGATCATCTCTTATCTGGCAATGATCCTGCTCGGAGGGGCGATGCAGTGGCTGTATTATGGAATTGGCAGGGGACGGCATTTTGTGCTCTGTCTTCTGGGTGTGCTGACAATCGGCGTATTCGGGCTGTGTGTCGTGGAACGTTACCGCAGGATAGAAGGGAAGGTATACGAAGTAAAGATCTGTCAGGATGACCGGGAGTTAGAAGTGGCGGCGTATTATGATTCTGGAAATTTACTGACAGATCCCTATGTAAAAGAACCGGTTCAGATCATTGATGAGGAAATGATCCGGCCGCTCATGGAAGAAAAACAGATGCGTAAGAGGCTGATCCCGTTTCATTCACTGGGAAAAGAAAACGGATGGATCACTGTGATTACCGCAGAAAAAATGATAATCCGCAAAAGAAAGGAGCAGATCGAGGTGTGCCCGGTGGTCCTGGGACTGGGAAGAAAGGAACTTTTTTCGGGCACCGGATATCATATGCTCTTAAATGAAAAAAATTTAAGAGGTTAAGGAGAGAGGGATATGTATATTAAAGTGAGCATACCGGAGCATTTCCAGTTAAAGATCATGCCGTCGTTGTACAGTCTGATGTTTCGGCGGGAAAATGATGTTCATTATATCGGAGGCGCGGAGGTGCTGCCGGCACCGTTGGATGCGAAAAGAGAAGCGGAGTGTATCGAAAATCTAGGGGAAGAGGACGGAGAGGCGCGGAAATGCCTGATCGAACACAATCTGCGTCTGGTTGTTTACATAGCGAAAAAATTTGATAATACGGGAATCGGCGTGGAGGATCTGATCTCCATCGGGACGATCGGCCTGATCAAGGCGATCAATACATTTAATCCCGGCAAAAACATCAAGCTTGCGACCTATGCGTCCCGCTGTATCGAAAATGAGATCCTGATGTACCTGCGGCGCAGCAGCAAGACAAAACTGGAGGTTTCAATAGATGAGCCGCTCAACGTGGACTGGGATGGAAACGAGCTTTTGCTTTCCGATATCCTTGGAACAGATGAGGATCTTATTTCGAAGGATATTGAAAATGAGGTGGAGCGGAAACTGCTCGGAAAAGCGATCGAAAAACTTTCGGGGAGAGAGCGCATGATCATCGAAATGCGTTTTGGGTTAAATACCGCGGGAGGAGAGGAGATGACGCAGAAAGAAGTAGCCGACCGCATGGGGATCTCCCAGTCTTATATCTCGAGACTGGAGAAAAAGATCATGAAACGTCTCAAAAAAGAAATTGTGCGATTTGAATAAAAAAACGGGAAAAACTATATATAAACTGGATAAAATGTGGTAAAATAACAGTATCAAAACTGGTAGGAGATGGTGGCTATGTTAATAGAATTTTTAGGCGCGGCACATGAAGTAACGGGAAGCTGTCATTTTGTTTCGTTTGGAAATACACATTTTCTGGTAGACTGTGGAATGGAGCAGGGACCGGATCTGTATGTGAATCAGGAGATACCGGTCAATGCGGCAGAGATCGATTATGTGTTTGTGACGCATGCGCATATCGATCATTCGGGACTTCTGCCACTTTTATACAGCCATGGATTCCGTGGAAAGATATTTGCAACGCAGGCAACCTGTGAACTTTGTAATATCATGTTAAAGGACAGTGCGCATATCCAGATGTTTGAAGCGGAATGGCGCAACCGGAAAGCAAAAAGAGCAGGAAAACCGGAGGTTGTACCGTTATACAATATGGATGACGCACAGGGGGTGCTCGAACATTTTGTTCCGTGTGCTTATGAGACGCCGGTGCAGGTCACGGATGATCTGAAGATCCGTTTTGTAGATGCCGGTCATCTGCTCGGCTCATCCAGTATCGAGATCTGGATCCGGGAGGATGGAGAGGAAAAGAAACTTGTTTTTTCCGGGGATATCGGAAACGGAAATCATCCGCTCATCAAAGAACCGGTTTGCTTAAAAGATGCGGATTATGTTGTGATGGAATCAACCTATGGCGATAAAAACCATACCATTCCGCCGGATTACGCATCCGCGCTTGCGGGCGTGATCAAGGACACATTTATCCGGGGAGGAAATCTTGTGATCCCGGCGTTTTCCGTTGGACGTACCCAGGAGATGTTATATTTCCTGCGGCGCATCAAAACAGAGCATCTGCTCCCGGAATTTGAAAACTTTGAAGTATATATTGACAGCCCGCTTGCGGTAGAGGCAACCAATATTTTCCATAAGAGTGTTGCGGAGTGTTTTGATGAGGAAGCATTAGAACTCGTCAGACAGGGCATTAACCCGATCGGATTTCCGGGGCTTAAGACCGCAGTCACGAGTGAAGAGTCAAAGATGATCAATTTTATCCAGAAGCCGGTTGTTATCATATCGGCGTCCGGTATGTGTGAGGCGGGTCGTATCCGCCATCATCTGAAACACAATCTCTGGAGAAAAGAATCCACGATCCTGTTCGTGGGTTATCAGGTACCCGGAACACTTGGCTTTCATCTTTTAAACGGCGCGAAAGAAGTAAAGCTGTTCGGTGAGTCGATCGAGGTACACGCAAAGATTGAAAATCTGCCGGGCATCAGCGGGCATGCGGATAAGGATCATCTGACAAAGTGGGCGGCATCCTTTGCGGAACATCCGCCGAAAAAGGTGTTTATCGTGCATGGAGACGATGCAGTGTGCGATTCCTTTGCGGCGCACCTGCGGGAAGAACTGGGGTATGACGCGACAGCACCGTACAGCGGAGATATCTATGATCTGGCGACCGGCGCCTGCATCAAAGAGGGAAGCAGAGATCAGATTAAGAAAAAGGAAAAAGCAACCAACCATGCTTCCTCCAATGTATTCGCGCGACTGCTTGCAGCCGGACAGAGACTGCTTACGGTTATTAACAAAAACGAGGGACTGGCGAACAAAGATCTCGCAAAATTCGCGGATCAGATCACGGCACTTTGCGACAAATGGGATCGGTAGCCAGGTAGGTCTTCATGCTTTTTAAGGCGGATTTTTCAAGGCGGCTGACCTGAGCCTGTGAGATGTGGATCTCTTCCGCAACTTCCATCTGGGTTTTCCCTTCAAAAAAGCGAAGCTTTATAATGTGATGTTCGCGCGTGTTTAAACGTTTCATGGCATCGTTCAGTGACAGACTTTCCACCCAGCGGTCTTCGCGGTTATGTTTGTCACTGATCTGATCCATGACATAGAGGGCATCGCCGCCGTCGGTGTAGACGGGATCGTAGAGGCTGACCGGGCTTTGGATCGCGTCTAACGCAAAGAGGATATCGTCTTTGTCGATGCCGGTTTCCTTTGCAATATCCTCAAGCGTAGGTTCCTGCATGGAAGTGCGGGTGAGCAGTTCCTTGGCGTGGATGGCTTTGTAGGCGATGTCGCGCAGCGAGCGGCTGACGCGGATGCTGTTGTTATCCCGCAGATAGCGGCGGATCTCGCCGATGATCATGGGGACGGCATAGGTACTGAATTTGACACCGATGGAGTCGTCAAAGTTGTCAATGGATTTCATAAGACCGATGCAGCCGATCTGGAAGAGGTCGTCCACATTTTCGTTACTGTTTGCAAAGCGTTTGATCACGCTCAAAACGAGGCGGAGATTTCCCTTGATGTATTGTTCCCTGGCAAAACGGTCGCCCTGTTTGATGCGGGAAAACAGTTCTGTTTTTTCATCTTCTGACAGAATGGGAAGCTTTGCGGTATTGACACCACAGATTTCTACTTTATAAACAGCCATGAAAAATACCTCCGAATCGATTGCTGATATATAAAGGGTGTGCGAAGAAGATATTTTTTATGCAAAATAGAACTTCTTTTTTTGGAAAAAATATGCTAAGATGGGAAAAGTGTAAGGAAAGCCCAAAAGAACGCAACTTGAGAGAAAAAGAAAAGCAGGGATAAAAGATGAAAGATTTAATTGATGAGAGAAATAAAAGAGAAAAGATGCAAAACAGCATTATTAAATGGTGGAATGTAAATATGGTTCCGGTAGAAGAAAAAAAGGACGCGTTTGCGGGGCTCTCAAGTGAGGAAAAAGAGGCGGCAAAACAGATCATTGCGCGGCTGGATGCTGAGGCGGCAGAGGATGAAGCCATAAAGGCGAAAGAAGTCGAAGCGGAATTGAAAAAGCAGGAAGAGAAAGAAGCGACCTTTAACGCGTCAACGGGTTCTTATTCCGGGGAATACGGAACGAAGCCGGTGGATGATGAGGCGGCAAAGGAGCAGATCGAGAAGATCTTAAAAGAAAAAGAGGAAGCACTGCATAAGAGCATAGAGATCACCCAGTCCGGAATGGGCTGAGCACAATACAGTAAGTGGCAGGAACCGCGTTTGCGGTTCCTGTTTTTTTATTCCGGCATATGATATAAAAAGGGGTCGATGCGGGGAAAACAGTATGCTTACAATGCAAAAATACGAAGGAGTCGGAAACGACTACCTGATTCTGGATCCAAACAGAAATGAACTGAAGCTGGAAGAAAATCAGATCAAAATGCTCTGCCGCAGAAATTTTGGCGTGGGGGCGGATGGAATTTTGTACGGCCCGCTTTATGCCAATCAGAAGATCTTTTTCCGTATTTTTAATCCGGATGGCAGTGAGGCGGAACGCAGTGGGATCGGAGCCTGTATTTTTGCGGCATATCTGCGGGATGCGGGCTGCATCCATGGAAAGAAGGTGCGCCTCTACAGTAAAGCAGGGGAGAATGAGGTCGTATATCTGGAAGATGGTAGGATGCGTGTGAAAATGGGAAAGCCGGTGTTTGCCTGCGAAAAGATCCCGGTCACTGGTGTGGAGGATGAGATCGTAAACCTGCCGCTTCTATTTCACGGAGAACTTTATAATGCAACCTGTGTATCGGTGGGAAACCCGAACTGCGTCATTATGATGGAGGATGTCTCCGGGGGACGGGCAAGAGAACTGGGACCCTATGTAGAGCACGCGGCGCGTTTCCCAAACCGTATGAATTTGCAGCTGTGCCGTGTCGTTGACCGCGCGCATATCAAAATCGAGATCTATGAGCGGGGAACCGGTTACATCCTCGCGTCCGGGACCGGAGCCTGTGCGGCAGCGGCAGCATCTTACCGTATGGGGCTTACCGACCGCACGGTTTTCGTGGAGATGCCGGGGGGAACCCTGCTTGTGGAGACAAAGGAGGACCTTACGATGTATCTGACCGGAAGCGCGCGGGCAGTCGGCACGTTTTTTGTGGCGGAGCACTTTTTTGCCTGAAATTCAAGTTGCAACCGTTTTTGTTTCGTATTATAATAAGCGTTAAATGACATCGTTTCAGTACGGAGAGGAAAAGAATATGAAAAAAATCTTGGATAGGATCACAGACGAAGTAAAAACAGCTTTTATCGCCTGTGGATATGATGAAAAATATGCAAAGGTCACGCTGTCGAACCGGCCGGATCTCTGTGAGTATCAGTGTAACGGGGCAATGGCAGCGGTCAGGGAATATAAAAAGGCACCGCTTATCATTGCGGAAGAAGTTGCGGCAAAATTAAAGGAGAATCCGGTGTTTTCCATGGCGGAAGCGGTAAAACCGGGATTTTTGAACTTAAAACTCTGCGACGCGTTTGTCGCAGAGTTCATGAATGACATGGATGCAGATGCGCGTCTCGGCTGTGAAGAGGCAAAGGAGCCGAAAACAATCATCATTGATTACGGCGGACCAAACGTTGCGAAGCCGCTTCATGTCGGACACCTGCGTTCCGCGGTGATCGGAGAGAGCATCAAACGTATCGGAAAATTTATGGGACATCATATCATCGGGGATGTGCATCTCGGTGACTGGGGACTGCAGATGGGACTCATTATCACGGAGTTAAAACTGCGCAGACCGGAGCTTGTATATTTTGATGAAAACTACAGCGGAGAATATCCGGCAGAGCCACCGTTTACGATCTCAGAACTGGAAGAGATCTATCCGACGGCAAGCAAAAAGTCCAAAGAGGATGCTTCTTATAAGGAAGCTGCCATGCAGGCAACGTATGAATTGCAGCATGGAAGAAAGGGATATCAGGCACTGCTTTCCCATATTTTAAACGTGTCAGTCACAGACTTAAAGCGCAATTATGAGAACTTAAATGTGTCTTTTGAGCTCTGGAAAGGGGAATCCGACGCACAGCCGTATATCCCGGATATGGTAAAGAAAATGAAAGAGGACGGCTTTGCCTATATCAGTGACGGCGCGCTGGTCGTGGATGTCAAAGAGGAAAGTGATACCAAGGAAGTTCCGCCGTGCATGATCTTAAAATCAGACGGTGCGTCACTCTACAATACGACCGACCTTGCAACGATCGTATGGCGTATGAAAGACTATGATCCGGACATGCTCATCTATGTGGTTGACAAGCGTCAGGAACTGTATTTTACCCAGGTATTCCGCTGTGCGAGAAAGACAGGACTCGTCAAACCGGAAACAGAGTTAAAATTCCTCGGATTTGGTACCATGAACGGAAAAGACGGAAAGCCTTTCAAGACCAGAGAGGGCGGCGTAATGCGCCTGGAAGTACTGCTTTCCGAGATCAATGAGGAAATGTATAATAAGATCCGTGACAATCAGAATATGACCGATGAGGAAGCAAGAAAGACAGCGAAGATCGTTGCGCTCTCAGCGGTCAAATACGGAGATCTTTCCAATCAGGCTTCCAAGGATTATATTTTTGATATCGAACGGTTTACTTCTTTTGAAGGAAATACGGGACCCTATATCCTTTATACGATCGTCCGTATCAAGTCCATTTTAAACAAATACAAAGATGCCGGAAAGAGCGCGGACGGAGCGAAGATCCTGCCGCCGCATTCTGAAGATGAAAAAGCGCTGATGCTTGAGATCAGCAGATTCAATGCGATGATGGAAAATGCGTTTGAGGAGACAGCACCGCATAAAGTGTGTGCCTATATCTATGATGTGGCAAATGCGTTCAATCATTTTTACCACAATACCAAAATCATGGCAGAAGAAGATGTGACACTTCAGGCTTCCTATATCAGACTTTTAGAGCTGACAAAGCGTGTGCTTGAAACCTGTATCGATGTACTCGGCTTCAGCGCACCGGATAAAATGTAAAAAAATCTGACCCTAAGATGCGTCTGCGGGAAAGGTATTTGATACCTGTGCCCTTTTTGGACACAGGTATTTTCTATATATACTAAGTGGGATAGAAGACTTAGGAGGAAAAAGATATGCAGGCAACGTTAAATCAGACACCAACAGCAAACCGGACACACATCGGCTTCTTTGGAAAAATGAACAGTGGAAAGTCATCGCTTATCAATGCCCTGGCAAATCAGGAAATTTCCATTGTTTCCGAAGTGAGTGGAACAACGACGGATCCGGTAAAAAAATCCATGGAGATCCATGGGATCGGACCGTGTGTGCTCGTCGATACCGCAGGTTTTGATGATATCGGAGAGCTTGGAGAAAAGCGTGTGGAGCTGACCAAAAAGGCGGCGGAAAAGACAGATATCGCGGTTATCCTGTTTCAGGATGATGACATGGAAAAAGAGATCGGCTGGTATGAATTTTTCAAAAAAATGCAGACACCGGTCGTTGCGGTCATCAATAAGACAGATATTTTGGAGAATGTTCCAAAGTTAAAACAGCGGGTGGAGGAGCAGCTTCACGCGCCGGTGCTCTGCCTTAGTGCCCGAAAGCGTGAAGGCATTGAAGAATTAAAAAACCGTCTGGTCGAAGTATCGCCGTCGGCGGCGGAAAAACGGTTCATCACGGGTGGTCTGGTTTCCGAGGGCGATACGGTTTTGCTCGTCATGCCACAGGATATCCAGGCACCGGAGGGCAGGCTGATCCTGCCGCAGGTACAGACGATCCGGGAACTTTTAGATAAAAAATGTCTGGTCATGAGCGCAACGACCGATAAGATGGAACAGGCACTGGAGGCTATGGCAAAACCGCCGAAGCTCATCATCACGGATTCCCAGGTTTACAAAACGGTTTATGAAAAGAAGCCGGAGGAGAGCAGCCTTACCTCGTTTTCCACGCTGTTCGCCGCATATAAAGGAGACATTCATTATTATGTGGAAAGCGCAAAGAAGATCGAAGCGCTGACCGAAGATTCAAAAGTGCTGATCGCCGAGTGCTGTACGCATGCGCCGCTCAAAGAAGATATCGGAAGAGAGAAGCTGCCGCGTTTCTTAAGAAAGAGAGTGGGCAGCGGACTTGGGATCGACATTGTGAGCGGTTCGGATTTCCCGGAAGATCTTTCGTCTTATGATCTTGTGATCCAGTGCGGAGCCTGTATGTTTAATCGCAAATATGTGATGTCACGGATCCTGCAGGCAAAGGAACAGAAAGTACCGATGTCAAATTACGGGATCGTGATCGCCTATCTGAACGGCATACTGGACAAAATAACAATACCGGAGGAATGAGTGATGGATACAAGGATCGCGATCATTGCTATCGTCGTGGAAAATCCGGAGCATGTGGAGGAACTGAACCGGATCTTACATAAGTACAGCGAATATATCATCGGGCGGATGGGAATCCCGTATCAGAAACGGAACATATCCCTGATCAGCGTAGCGATCGACGCGCCGGCAGATGTGATCAGTTCCCTGTCGGGAAAGATCGGAATGTTAAAAGGAATCAACGCAAAGACAGTATATTCCAAGCTGTCGGAGTAGGAAAAGGAAGAAAAATGCAGACAGTACATGAGTTGATCGATAAATTGAATAAGGAACATGCGCTAAAGAAAGAGGAATGGGTATTTCTGCTCGGACACCGGACGGAAGAGGACGCCGAATATCTGTTTTCCTGCGCGAGAAAGCAGCAGCAGAAATATTTCGGGAACTGTGTATACACGAGAGGGCTGATTGAGTTTACAAACATCTGCCGGAACGACTGCTATTACTGCGGGATACGAAAGAGCAATCCGAATGCGGAGCGTTACCGCCTTACGACCGAACAGATCTTATCCTGCGCAAAGAGCGGGTATGAGCTGGGATTTCGTACCTTTGTGCTGCAGGGCGGTGAGGATCTGGCATATAAGGATGAAGATATCGTCTGTCTTGTGCGCACCATAAAAGAGGCGTATCCGGACTGCGCGGTTACCTTGTCGATCGGGGAAAAAAGTTACGAGAGCTATCAGAAATATTTTGACGCGGGGGCAGACCGTTATCTGCTGCGCCATGAGACCGCGGACGAGGTCCATTACCGGAAACTGCATCCGGCGGAACTTTCCTTAGAACACAGAAAACAGTGTCTTTATGATCTGAAAGAGATTGGGTATCAGGTGGGCTGCGGATTTATGGTGGGTTCACCTGGACAGACTTATGAGACACTTGCGGAGGATATGCTGTTTATTACAAAAGTGCAGCCGCAGATGGTAGGCATCGGTCCGTTCATCCCGCATCATGATACGCCGTTTCGGGAAGAACAGGCGGGAACGTTGGAGCTTACGCTGTTTCTGCTTGGGCTGCTTCGGCTTTTGATCCCGAATCTGCTGCTTCCGGCGACAACAGCGCTTGGTACCATAGCGCCGACCGGCAGGGAACAAGGGATCCTCGCCGGGGCAAATGTGGTCATGCCGAACCTTTCTCCGGTCGGTGTACGAAAAAAATATGAGCTTTACGACAATAAGATCTGCACCGGAGATGAGGCGGCTGAGTGCCGGGGCTGCTTAAACCGCCGCATGGAGAGCATCGGGTATGAGCTCGTGGTAGACCGCGGCGATTTTGTGCCGGTAAGCGGTTTATAAAAATTTCATGAAGTTGAGAAGTTTTTTACTTTTCGGAAACTTGACAGAAATGACAGTTGGGCTTATGATTTCATGTGATGAATAAAAAGGGCGGGGAAAGTGTACCCTTTCGTTAATGGATTGAAGCGGCGGAGAACCGTAAAAAAAGGAGATTGATATATTATGACAAAGATTGACATTATTTCCGGGTTCCTTGGAGCAGGAAAGACCACATTTATTAAGAAGATGATCGACGAAGTCTTTCACGGACAGAAGATCGTCTTAATCGAGAACGAGTTCGGTGAAGTTGGTATCGATGGCGGATTCTTAAAGGATTCCGGTATCCAGATCAGCGAAATGAATTCCGGCTGCATCTGCTGTTCCCTGGTAGGAGATTTCGGTAAAAACCTGAATGAGGTGATCACAAAATATCATCCGGACCGTATCCTGATCGAGCCGTCCGGCGTTGGAAAACTTTCAGATGTTATGAAATCCGTGATCGACATTGAGAAAGAGCAGGATGTAAAACTGAATGCGCTTGTAACCGTAGTCAATTCCTTAAAGGCATCCAAGCAGATGAAAGCGTTTGGTGAGTTCTTCAATAACCAGATCGAGTTTGCGACCACTGTTATTTTGAGCAGAACACAGAACGCAACACCGGAACAGCTTGAATTCTGCGTAAAGCAGATCCAGAATCTGAATCCGAAAGCGGCTGTGATCACAACAGACTGGGATAAGATCTCCGGCGAGCAGATCTTAAAGGCAATGGAAGGACAGGATACCCTTGAGATGGAACTCCTTGCAGAGGAGCGTCATGCAAAAGAGGCAGAAGAACATGAGCATGAACATCACCATCATGATCATGACCACGAAGAACATGAGCACCATCACGATCATGACCATGAGGAGCATGAGCATCATCATGACCATGACCACGAGGAACATGACCATCATGATCACGACCATGAAGAGCACGATCATCACGATCATGACCACGAAGAGCATGACCATCATCACGAGCATGGCGAGAACTGCACCTGCGGCTGCCATGACCATGATCACGAACATCATCACCATCATCATGCGGATGATGTATTTACAAGCTGGGGCAAGGAAACTCCGCATAAATACGAGAAGTCTGTCATTGAAAATGCGCTGAAGAAATTTGTGGATACCGAAGAGTACGGCGTTATCTTGCGTGCGAAGGGTATGGTAGAATCCACAGACGGTTCATGGATCTACTTTGACATGGTTTCCGGCGAGTACGAACTGCGTGAGGGTGAACCGGATTACACCGGACGTCTGTGCGTGATCGGAACTGACTTAAAAGAGGACAAATTAGAAGAACTGTTTGAATTAGTATAAGGAAATGAAAAGAAGGGAGGCGCCTGCCTTGGAAGAAATACCAGTATATTTATTTACCGGATTTATGGACAGCGGAAAGACAACGCTGGTAAATGAAACACTGTATGATCAGGACTTTGGCAACGGGGCAAAGACGCTTATCATTGCCTGCGAAGATGGAGATGTGGAGTATGATGAGGCAAAGTTAAAGACCATCAACGCGAAGCTTCTTATGATCGAGAAAGAGGAAGATTTCACGGAAGAACTGCTTCATAATGTAAATCTTCAGTATCTGCCGGAACAGGTGTTTATTGAATACAACGGAACCTGGGAAATGGCAAAGATCCTGGAGACCAAGTTGCCGGATGGCTGGATGATCGTTCAGTCACTCGCTACCGTGGATGCAACGACCTATGAGATGTATCTTGCGAATATGCGTTCCATGATCATGGAGCAGCTGTTTAAAGCGGATGTCGTGATCTTTAACCGCTGTGATGATAATACACCAAAGGGCAAGTTCCGGCGTTCCGTAAAAGCGTTGAACCGGAAAGCGCAGATCGTATATGAACGTGCGGACGGCACGATCGATGAGGGCGATAATGAGGAACTTCCATACGACATCACACAGGATTTTATCGATCTGAGTGATGCGGATTATGGTCTGTGGTATCTGGACGCGATGGACAATCCAAAGCGTTACGATGGCAAGACTGTGAAATTCCTTGCGCTTGTATACAATCCGGACAAGATGCGCAAAAAAGGCATGTTCGTACCGGGACGTTTCGCGATGACCTGTTGCGCGGCAGATATCCAGTTTGTAGGGTTTAAATGCAAATATCCGAAGGCGGATGAGATCGCGCATAAATCCTGGATCACGATCACTGCAAAGGTGAAAGTGGAGTTCGCAAAAGAATACCGGGGAAAAGGGCCGGTGTTATATCCGGTATCCATTGAACCTGCGGAGAAACCGGAAGACGAACTGGTTTATTTCTCATAAGAGAAGCAGATTTTAAAAATCTCGAAAGAAACTTCTTGACAGGAACACTGGAAAGTAGTAAAGTATGATTCATAGAAAAACCGTTGAAAAAGAGTAGTAGGTTAGCGAAATGCATTCAGAGAGCCTCCGGTGGTGGGATGGAGACAGCAGGCAGTTAATTGAATGGACTTTTGAGGGCGGCTTCGAAGTTTAACGTAGAGGCCGACGGGGATCCGAACCCGTTACCAGTTCGGCGTGTATGCCAGTACATGAGTGAGTGGACGTTCGTCAATTTGAGTGGTACCGCGATAATAAGATTTTATTACCGTCTCAAGCATTAGCTTGAGGCGGTTTTTTCATGGAAAAGGCATGGGAACCTGAAAAACAGCAGTAGCAGAGGAGTCCGGAGAAATCCGGCAGAAAGAGAGGAATTATTATGAAAAAGAAAGTTTTGACAGCAGTTCTTGCAGCAGCAATGGTAATGTCTATGGCAGGATGTGGAAGCACCAAGGATACCACTTCCACAGCAGGGAACACCGTATCAACCGATGCACAGACAGAGAGTGCAGCAGAAACGACAGATGGCACGGAGGCAGCCTCCGGAGCAACCTATAAGGTCGGTATCGTTCAGTATGTGGATGACGCGTCCTTAAATCAGATCGAAGCAGCGATCGAAGCAGAGCTTGATAAAAAAGGCGAGGAGCTTGGAGTAACGTTTGATTACGGCGATTACACCTTCAATGGTCAGGCAGATTCCACGACATTAAATCAGATCGCAACAGAACTCGTTGCAGATAATGTGGATGTGATCATTCCGATCGCGACTCCGGCAGCTATGATCATGCAGAACGCGACAGAAGATAATCAGATCCCGGTTGTATTTTCCGCAGTATCCGATCCGGAAAGCGCCGGACTTGTGGCAGGTAACGACGCACCGGGCGCAAATATCACAGGAACCTCAGACGCATTGGACACAGATGCGGTATTTGATCTGATGTTTGCGGCAGATCCGGATATCAAATCCGTAGGTCTTTTATATGATAAGAGCCAGGATTCCGCAAAGAAACCGATCGAGGAAGCCAAAGCTTACCTGGAAGGAAAAGGCGTAGAGGTAGTAGAAAAGACAGGAACGACCAATGATGAGATCAGCAATGCGGCAGACGCGCTGGCAGCAGCAGGTGTGGATGCGGTATTTACTCCGACCGATAACACGGTAATGACAGCAGAGCTTGCGATCTATGAAAAATTTATTGATGCGGGGATCCCGCATTACACCGGTGCAGATTCCTTCGCATTAAACGGAGCGTTCTTAGGATATGGCGTAAATTATGAAGATCTTGGAACTGCGACAGCAGATATGGTAGTAGACATTCTGGTAAATGGAAAGAATCCGGCGGAGACACCGGTACAGACACTTAGCAATGGTATCGCGACCGTAAATACCGAGACAGCAGAAGCTCTTGGAATTGACTACAGTGTATTCTCCGATATGTGTGAGGGCGTAGTAGAAACACAGACAGCGGAGGAATTTGAATAAAACGATAGAAAAGTATGACCGGAGGTAGGTTTTTATGTCTTCAATATTCACGTTATCCATTGTACAGAGTGCTCTGGAACTGGGATTTATCTATTCGCTGGTGGCGCTGGCGTTATTTATCTCTTTTACGATTTTAAATATAGCAGATCTTTCCACGGACGGATGTTTTACGCTTGGCTGTGCGGTGGGCGCCATGGTGACGCTCGCCGGGCATCCGGTGCTTGCGCTGTTCGCGGCAATGGGTGCGGGGGTATGCTCCGGTTTTATTACCGCGTTTTTGCAGACGAGAATGGGGATCGAATCCATTCTTGCTGGAATCATCGTAAATACCGGACTTTACACGATCAACATCGCAGTGATGGGATTTGCGTCCAATGTGAATCTGTTTGGCTGTGATACGATATTCAGTCTTGCAAAAGAGACGATCGGCGGCAGCTTTTACAAGATCATTGTGGTAGCCATTGTAGTTGCGGCTGTCGCGCTCATCCTCTCATGGTTCCTTGGCACCAGACTCGGACTTTCCATCCGGGCGACCGGAGATAATCCGGATATGGTGAAGGCATCCAGTATCAATCCGGGATTTATGATCACCGTAGGGCTTTGTGTGGCGAATTCTCTGACCGGACTGTCCGGCGCACTGCTCGCGCAGTATCAGAAATCCTGCGACATCAATCTTGGTACCGGAATGGTTACGATCGCGCTTGCCAGCCTGATCATCGGAGAATCCATTATCGGGAAAGGCTCGATATTAAAACGCGTCTGCGGAGTGGTACTCGGAAGCTGTCTGTATCGCTTTTTGGTTGCGGTAGCGCTTCGCTTAAATGTTCCGGCGGAATGCTTAAAGCTGGTTTCCGCGATCATCGTTGCGGTAGCGATCGCGTTCCCGTATTTAAAAAAGCGCGTGGCGTTTTCCAGACAGAAATCGATCGCGATCCGAAAGAGAAAGGAGGATTCGTATGCTGCAGCTGAAACACATAGAAAAGACATTTAATCCGGGAACGGTCAATGAAAAAAGGGCGCTTACGGATCTGAACCTCGATTTGAAGGACGGAGATTTTGCAACGATCGTCGGAAGTAACGGCGCGGGAAAATCTACCATGTTCAATGCGATCACAGGAGCGTTTTATGTCGATGAAGGGCAGATTATTCTGGATGGGGAGGATATCACCTATAAGAAAGAATATCTGCGCAGTCATGAGATCGGACATCTGTTCCAGGATCCGCTTCGTGGAACCGCACCGGGCATGACGATCGAGGAAAATATGGCACTTGCCTATCTGCGTGCAAAGACGATGCGCAATCAGTATTTCAGCCGCATTAACAAAGCGGATAAAGAGAAGTTCCGTGAACAGCTCGCACAGCTTGATATGGGACTGGAAGACCGGATGAAACAGCCGGTCGGTCTTTTGTCCGGCGGGCAGCGTCAGGCGCTGACACTTCTTATGGCAACGATGGTGACACCGAAGATCCTTTTGCTCGATGAACATACGGCGGCACTGGATCCGGCGACCGCAGCGAAAGTGCTTGCGCTTACCAGACAGATCATTGCGGAGCGGAAGATCACGGCACTCATGGTCACACACAATATGCACCAGGCGTTGGAACTTGGAAACCGCACGCTCATGATGGATGCGGGAAGCATCATCTTTGATGTGTCTGGGGCAGAGCGGGAAAAGCTTACGGTGGATGATCTTTTGGAAAAATTCAAAGAAAATGCCGGCAGACAGTTAGACAATGACCGGATTTTAACTTCAAAATAATAAAAATGCGACAGCAGCTGTTCCAGTCAGGGACAGCTGCTTTTTTTGTAATGACGACCGTTGATCAGTGCGGGATGCGGAACGCATCCCGTCTTTTTGTCCTGCGCCGGAAATGACGGAACAATATGACTAAAAAGGAACGGCAAAATTTGTCTATTTCTGTGAATGGAATCGGAAATTGGATCGTGATACAATATAGGAAACCAGAAAACCAAAACTGGTTTTCTGGTTTTCTATCGACAGAGAGAAGAAGGCAAAGGAGAGCGGTTATGGATATACAGGCAGCAAAGGAAACCATTTTGGAAGCCACATTAAAGATGTTTTACGAAAAGGGTCTGAAATTTACAATGAGTGATATCGCGGTTTGCGCAGGAATGAGTAAACGGACGATTTATATGGTGTTTGCGGATAAGGAGAGCCTTTTTTACGCAATGGTAGATTACTGTTTTGACAAGATAAAGGACAGTGAGAAAAAGGTGTTGGAGGATGCTTCTCTGGATACCGTAGGCAAGATCCGCGCGATCCTCTCCGTGCTTCCCGAAGGATATCGTGAGATCGATTTTCAGAAGCTCTTTATTTTAAAAGAAAAATATCCGAAGATCTACCGGCGTGTGGAGGAGCGGTTGGAGAGTGGATGGGAGAACACGATCGCACTGATCGAACAGGGGATTGCAGAGGGTGTTGTGCGCCCGGTCAATATCGCGATCTATAAAGTGATGTTGGAAGCAACGATCGAACAGTTTTTCCAGCGGGATGTTCTGGTCAGCAATCAGATCTCCTATGCGGATGCGTTAGATGAAGTGGTCGGGATCCTGGTGGATGGAATTACCGTAAAATGCTAAAAAACGAACCATAGACTGGCAGAAAAGAGGAAAAGATATGAAAGACAGATCAAAAGTGATTTTTGGAAATGAGATGAGCAGCCGTGTGTATCGCAAGGCGGAAAAATCCAAAAAGAAATACAGCAAGAAATTTGGGGATGATGCGGCGGTCAATTATCCGCTCTCCATAGAAAAGAATCCGTATATCGGAGACGCGCTTGGCGTGCAGAATATCTTAATCAACGGAAAGGACAATGCCACAGAAGCGTTTGATCGCGAAAAAGGCATTATCGTCGGAAATATCCGTATGGGGTTTGGACATTACAGGATCTCCATGGCGATGGCATCTGCGGCAAAGCATCTGGGCTATACACCGTACTGGCTGGATCTGAATTCCTTCCCGGAGACGACCTGCACCAAGGTGATCAGCGCACAGAATGATCTCTACTCGCTGGGATCAAGACTTTCCGCGAAGAGCAGACTGTTTAACCGGTTTGTGTGGGAGCCGATGAATTACGAAGGGTTCCGGGCGCTGTCCTATAATGCTGCGGATCAGAAAAACGCGGAGCTGATGGCGCCGGTCTACCGCAACATTCCAAAAGATATCCCGGTGATCGGGACTCATGTGTGGTCGGCGCAGGCGGCAGTGCATGCCGGCATGCACTATGTAGTCAACGCGATCCCGGATAACTGGCCGATGGCACTGCATCTTTCCGAAGGAAGTGTCCACACCGTTCAGTGTCACAATGCGTACATGGGCTACCGCATTTTAAACGGAATGCAAAAGGACGAGGTCTTAAAACCAATGCCGGAGGAAAGCCTTGTATACACCGGTCACTATATCGACCATGAGCTGGTATCCAATATCGAGTCGGACTGTGCGGCGAGGATCCGGCGCAAAAAGGATAAAAAGCCGATGCGGTTTTTACTCACGATCGGAGGGGCAGGCGCACAAAAAGAGATTTTTGCGGCGATCATCCATTATCTGATTCCGGCGATCCGCGAAAAGAAGGCGGCGCTTTATGTGAATGTGGGCGATTACCGGAATGTCTGGGAGGAACTGGTAAAAGAAATCCCGGAGATGAAGAGCCTCTCAACCGAGCATTTCAATCAGTGGGAAGAGACGGAGCATTTTGCAAAAGAGGCACTGACCGGAGAAGTGGAAGGCATTCACGGTTTCTGGCATGAAAACATTTTTGAGGCGGTCTACTGCACGAATCTGCTGATGCGAAGTGTGGATGTGCTGGTCACAAAACCGAGTGAACTCGCGTTTTATCCGGTGCCGAAATTATTTATCAAGCGCGTCGGAAAGCATGAGATGTGGGGCGCGATCCATTCGGCGGAGATCGGGGATGGAACCTTAGAGTGCCGTGATATACCACATACCTTACAGATGATCGATCTGTTCTTAAAAGAGGACGGGCTGCTTTTCGACATGTGCGATAACATTGTGAAAAATAAGTCGATCGGTATCTATGACGGGGCATACAAAGTCGTGGAACTGGCGATGGGCTTAAAGAAGTAAAAACGGAGGAGAAATTACTATGAAACTGACAGGAAAAGAAAAAATTTCATATGGACTGGGGGCAGTCGGAAAGGATATGGTCTATATGCTTTCCGCAAGTTACATTTTGTATTATTATCAGGATATCCTTGGCGTGAGCGCGATCGCAATGGGATTTATCCTGCTTGGCGCGCGGATCTTTGACGCGTTCAATGACCCGGTCATGGGGATCATTGTGGCAAAGACACGTACCAGATGGGGTAAATTCCGTCCGTGGCTTTTGATCGGAACGCTCTTAAATGCAGTAGTGCTCTATCTGATGTTCGCGGCACCGCCCACACTGGACGGAAGCGGCATGGTCGCGTATGCGGCGGTCACTTATATCGTGTGGGGTGTGACCTATACGATGATGGATATCCCGTACTGGTCGATGATCCCGGCGTTTACCGAGGGCGGTAAAGAGCGTGAGGGACTTTCCGCAATGGCGCGTTCCTGCGCGGGTGTCGGCTCGGCGATCGTGACGATCATTACAATGAAATGCGTCTACATGTTAGGACAGGGAGATGAGCGCACCGGCTTTCGGTGGTTTGCGTTGATCATTGCGGTGATCTTTGTATTATGTACCCTGACGACCTGCATCAATATTAAGGAAAAATCAACGGTTCAGGTCGATGCGCCGTCCATAAAGCAGATGCTTCAGGCGCTGATCCAGAACGATCAGGCAATGGCAACGGTTATTACGATCGTTTTGATCAACATGTCGATGTATATTACATCAAATCTGGTAATTTACTTTTTTAAATATGATTTTGGCGGTGAGGGATGGTATAATAGTTATACATTATTCAGCACCTTTGGCGGAGCGATGCAGATCGCGGCGATGGTATTTTTCTTTTCACTGCTTCGCAGATTTTTCAGCACGATCCAGGTATTTTATGTGAGCTTTGCCATGGCAGTGATCGGCTATGTATCACTTTTGATCCTTGCGTTTACCAATATGTCAAATGTGGTGCTGTTATTTATACCGGGCTTTTTCATTTTCGCGGCAAACGGCATGCTCGCTATTCTTACGACGGTATTCCTTGCAAATACCGTGGATTACGGGGAATTGAAAAACAACCGCAGGGATGAGAGTGTGATCTTTTCCATGCAGACCTTTGTCGTAAAACTGGCATCCGGCGTAGCGGCACTTGTGGCATCCATCTGCCTTAGTGTGTTCCATCTGAACTCAGATACCGAAAATACCGCAGAGGTGGCAAAAGCGGCGGTAAGCTCCGTAGTCGGACTGCGTATGACGATGACACTGATCCCAATCGCGGGACTTGTCATTGCGGGGATCTTTTTCCACAAAAAATATAAGCTGACCGAAGAAAAAGTAGAAGAGATCGCAGAACAGGTTAAGATCAGACGGGAAGCCGGGCAAAATCAGCTGACGGGAGGAAAATAGAATGATCACAGAAAATGAGGGATTTTACTGGCTGACAACCGAACATACCGCGTATGGATTCCAGGTGCTTGAAACGGGACATCTGGAACATCTGTATTACGGCCCGAAGATCCGGGTAAAAGATCCATCGGCACTTTCGGAAAAGTGTGCGTTTGGGCTCGGAAATACGATCGCCTATGATGCGGCACATGAAAATCTGTCACTGGAAAATATGAGACTTGAGATGTCGTCCTACGGGAAAGGGGATATTCGTGAACCGTTTGTAGAGATCACTTATGCGGATGGAAGCTTTTCCAGTGATTTTAAATTTGATCATGCAGATATCATGGAAGAAAAAGAAGCGTATGAGACGCTGCCTGGTTCCTATGCCACAGAAGAGGAGGGCGTAGAACAGCTCACCGTTGTTTTGAAGGAGCAGGCATCCCCGGTGTATCTCGAACTTCACTATTATGTATATGAGAAATCCGATGTCATCACACGAAGCGCGAAGCTCTGTAACGAAGGAGATACGCCGATCCGTCTGCGCCGGCTGCTCAGCACACAGCTGGATTTTTCGGATCATGACTATGTGGTATCAGACTTTCACGGCGGCTGGGCGCGGGAGATGGAACGTACGGATACCAGAATCACGGCGGGAAAATTCGTAAACGCGTCCTATACCGGCGGTTCCTCGAGCCGCGCAAATCCGTTTCTCATGTTAAGCCGTGAAAATACGACGGAAGAAACAGGACTCTGCTACGGCATGAATCTGATTTACAGTGGAAACCATTACACGGCAGTCGAGGTCGGAAGCTTTGGCAAGACCCGCGTGGTCATGGGGATCAATCCGCAGTCTTTCTGTTTTCATTTAGAGCCGAAAAAAACGTTTGAGGCGCCGGAGGCGGTGATGACGGTATCTGCGGACGGCTTTGGCGGTATGAGCAGAAATATGCAGTATTTTGTACAGGAGCATATCATAAGGGGCGAATGGAAGAAAAAAGAGCGTCCGGTGCTTCTAAACAGTTGGGAAGCGGCATACTTTGATATCAATGAGAAGAAGCTTCTAAAACTTGCGAAGGCTGGAAAAGAGGCAGGGATAGAGCTGTTTGTGATGGATGACGGCTGGTTCGGGGAGCGTAAGGATGATAAGCGTTCGCTGGGTGACTGGGAAGCGGATAAAAAGAAGCTGCCGGACGGTGTCCGGGGACTGGCGGACAAGATCAACGCGCTCGGACTTTCCTTTGGTATCTGGGTGGAGCCTGAGATGGTAAATGTGGACAGTGACTGTTACCGGGCGCATCCGGACTGGGCGATGGATATTCCGGGAAGAGAACACTCTGAGGGAAGAAATCAGAGAGTCCTTGATCTGGCAAATCCGGAGGTGGTCGATTATATCATTGAAAAAATGACCGCACTTTTTTCCGGCGCGAATATTTCCTATGTCAAATGGGACATGAACCGGATCTTTTCCGACTGCTATTCCAAATATCTGGGACATGAGCGGCAGGGCGAGACCGCACACCGGTATATGACCGGTCTGTATCACGTGATGAAGACCCTGACGGAGCGTTTCCCGCATATCCTGTTTGAGGGCTGCGCGGCGGGCGGCAACCGGTTTGATCTTGGAATATTAAGTTACTTCCCACAGATCTGGGCGAGTGACAACACCGACGCAGTCTGCCGTCTGGCGATCCAGACCGGATACAGCTATGGCTATCCGCTTTCCGCGGTCTCAGCGCATGTGTCCGCATGTCCGAACCACCAGACACTGCGTGTGACGCCGCTGCCTACAAGGTATCATGTGGCGGCGTTTGGCGTGCTTGGCTATGAATGCAATTTCTGCGAACTGAACAAAGAGGAATTTCTTGAGATCAAAAGACAGATCGCCGAATATAAGAAGTGGCGGCAGGTGCTGCAGTTTGGACGGATGTACCGTGGCAGACAGGATAACCTGTACGAGTGGACAGCGGTGAGCGAGGATCAAAAGGCAGCGGTCGGTATGCTTGCACAGAAACTTACGGCTGCCAACGCGCCGTATGCGCGCTACCATGCGGCAGGGCTTGCGCCGGAGAAATGCTATCATTTCTATAATCAGCCGATGAAACATGACATCCGTGAATTCGGGGATCTGATCAACACGGCAGCGCCGATCCATATCCGTAAGGATTCATTTATTCACCATGCAGTGGCGAAATTCGTAAAAATGGATGGCGAGACGGAAGACTATCTGGTATACGGTGATGGTCTGATGCAGGCGGGTGTGAACTTAAAACAGGCATTCAGCGCGACCGGATATAACAGCGAGGTCCGTTATTTCCCGGATTTCGCGTCACGAATGTATTTTATGGAGGAACAGGATGAGTCAGGTGTCCTTTGACGATACCATGGAAAAACTTGCGGAGCTTGAGCAGTTTGCGGAAAACTATGCAGGAAATACACAAGGGGCAGATGCGAAAGCACTTGCCTCCTGTTATCTGTTTTCGGACCGTTACAGCGGCGGACTCTGGGAAAAAGTCGGGATCCGGAAAGACGCGGATTTTGAGCGCTATGTAAAAGAGCAGGACGCAGGTCTCTCGTCCTTAAAAGAAGTGGAAACGCTTTCGGTGCCGGCGGGCTATGAGGTGGACTTTTTGCATATGGCGGCATCCCTCTATGTGGGGGATGATGCCGGCGGATGGATCGGAGATCTGACGGAGTTTGCCTGGGAATTAAAAAATAACGGGATCACGGAAAAGGAAAACGCGGCAGCGCGGTTTCTGTCTGCGGACAGTTACTGGAATGAGGCGGATTTCTATGCGGACATCGATGCGGCAAATATGCGAAAAACATATCAGAGGAACACGCTCTCGGAAACGCTTCTCACATATTATGGAAAAGATACCGATTCGGCAGAGGAACATCTGGGGCAGTTCGTTTCGGACCGTTTTTTCGCGGACAGCAAAGAAGAGCTGGAGCAGGCGGTTTTTAGCGGTTACCGGACACACTGGCTTACGCAGGAACTGCTCACAGCATTTGAACTGGATGCGTCGGAAGATCAAAGTTCACTGAAACTGGCTTCGGATACGATGGCGGATTATCTTTATGCGCACGCGAAGCTGCCGGAGACCGGACAGATAGAGACAAAAAAAGAAGAACTGTTTGAGGATACAGAGTTTCCTTACTGGTCAGAGGATACGGCAGGAATGGTGGTCACGGATGAAACGGGTCAGGTTTCCGGTGCGGGACTGGCGGGGATCGCGGTCTTACTTCTGGTCGCAGTCTTTCTTTTTATCGCATGGAACCGAAAAAAATAAAAAAATGAAAAAATGGATTGACAGACATTCTTCTTTGTGGTAGCCTGTTAATAGTTTAAAGAGATAAAGTCAAAGAGCAAAAGTAGTACCGTGTACGATTCTTTCAGAGAGCTGCCGGATGGTGCGAGGCAGTAAGATAGTTCATTGCAGGTTTTATGCTTAACGGGAATGGATTTGTGAGATGCGAAGTGAAACAAAAGTAGCGGATGCCGTTTCCCCACGTTACAGGGGTAAGATATAGAGTGATTCTGTATCAATGAGATGAAAAGCAGATAGGTGGCGCGTATTTTCCGATTCGGAGATATGCGTTTTTTATTTTTCATAACATGGAAAGATATCTGCGTATCTTGAATGAGGGTGGCACCACGGAACAATTCGTCCCTGACTTGGAGTAAAGAGCTTCAGGTCAGGGATTTTCTTGTTTAAAGGAGGATAAAGTATGAAAAGAAGGTTAAGGGCTTACCGAAAGACAGTCAGCATTGTAAATGAAACGGCGACCGGGATGTATGAAAATCTGGTTGGAAAGAAAAAAGGATTCCTGTTGGAAAGTTATGATAAAAACTATGACCGCTATACATTTTTTGGAGCGGATCCAAAAGAGATCATTTCCTCAAAGGGAAACGCACTCGTGATCGAGCGGGCAGACGGCACGAAGGAAGTACGTGAAGGAAATCCGTTAGAACGGTTAAAAGAGTATTACGATGAGTTCGATATCGTAAAAGAGAACAGAGATTCCGCATTTTCCGGCGGATTAGTTGGAAATCTCGGTTATGATTTTGTACGGTACAGTGAGAAGCTGCCGGACGACAATCCGGATGAGATCGGCATTGAGACGATCCAGATGATGCTGATGACAGAGTTTGTGATGGTCGATCATGTTGCGGAGACGTTGACCGGTATCGTCCTTGCGGAAGACAGTGAGAAAGGAAAAAAGCAGGCACTGGAAAAAGCCGATGAAATGATAAAAAAGGCGCGCGAAAAACGTGTGGAAGAAAAAGAGGATTACAGACGCGACGGCGTGATCGTAAAGCAGTCCGATACCCTGGAGGAATACAGCGCAAAGGTCAATAAGATCAAGGAATACATAAAAGAAGGCCATATTTTCCAGACGGTGCTTTCCCAGCGCTGGACAGTGGAGACAAAGCAGGACGGATTCGCGCTCTACAAAGAACTCCGCGTGTTAAATCCTTCTCCGTATCTTTACTATTTTAATTTCGGGGAATTTGAAGTGATCGGAAGTTCACCGGAAATGTTAGTCAAACAGAAGGAGAACCACATTTATACCTGTCCGATCGCGGGAACGAGAAAGCGTGGAAAAGACAAAGCTGAGGATGAACGCTTAAAGGAAGAACTTTTAGCGGATGAAAAGGAAAAGGCAGAGCATGTAATGCTGGTAGACCTGGCGCGAAACGACATGGGCCGTATCTCCCAGTTTGGAACGGTAAAAGTGACACAGTTCATGCAGGTGCAGAATTATTCACATGTCATGCACATTGTTTCCCAGGTGGAGGGACAGAAAAAAGGCGAATATCATCCGCTTGATCTGGTGGTATCTTTCCTTCCGGCGGGAACCTTAAGCGGGGCGCCGAAGATCCGCGCGATGGAGATCATCGATGAGCTCGAAAGCATCAGACGCGGACTGTACGGAGGAGCGACCGGATACATCGACTTTTCCGGGGACATGGATTTTTGTATTACGATCCGTACCATGATAAAGAAACAGGATAAGGTGTATCTGCAGGCGGGAGCCGGGATCGTAGCGGACTCGGTACCGGAGAGCGAATACAATGAATGCTGCAACAAGGTCATGGCACTGGCAAAGACACTGATCGAGGAGGAGAACTTATGATACTGCTGATTGATAATTACGATTCGTTTACCTATAACCTGTATCAGTATATGGGAATCTTTAATGATGATATCAAAGTTGTGCGCAATGACAAGATCACGATAGAAGAGATCAAAGCCCTTGCGCCGGAGCGCATCGTGCTTTCTCCGGGACCGAAAAGCCCGAAAGAAGCCGGTATCTGTATCGATGCAGTCAGAGAATTTTATGATAAAATACCGATCCTTGGCATCTGTCTCGGACACCAGAGCATCGGGGAAGCATTTGGAGCGACCGTAAGCTATGCCAAAAAGATCTTTCACGGCAAGCAGTCCGAGATCACCCATACTGGTGACAGCGTGTTTACCGGGATCGACAGCCCGATCAAGGTTGCGCGGTATCATTCGCTGGCGGTGAAAAAAGAAGGACTTCCGGACTGCCTACGGATCCTGGCAGAGACAGATGACGGAGAGATCATGGCAATGCGTCACAAAGAGTATCCGGTGGTCGGCTTACAATTTCATCCGGAATCCATTTATACCGAACATGGAAAGCGGATGCTTGAGAACTTTATCAATGGCGTGGTATAGAAAAAAGGAGCTTTTTTATGATATTAGATGATATTGTAGCAGACAAAAAGATACGGCTTGCGGAACAGAAAGCAAAGACCGGGGAAGATGAGATGAAGCGGCTCGCGGCGGCTTACCGGGGAAATGGGCATTCATTTTATGAAGCGTTAAAAAAGCCGGGGCTTTCCATTATCGGAGAATTTAAAAAAGCGTCGCCAAGTCTTGGAGACATTCCGCAGAAGATGGATCTCATGGAGCGGATCAAAGAGTACAACGCATCGGTGGACGCGATTTCCTGCCTGACCGAGGAAGACCATTTCCATGGAAATGTCGGGTACTTAAAGGAGATCCGCGGGAAATCCGAGCTGCCGATCCTGCGGAAGGATTTTATGATCGATGAGTATCAGTTCTATGAGGCGAAAACGATCGGTGCGGATGCGGTGCTCCTTATCGCGGCGATCTTAGATGACGCGCAGATGAAAGGCTTTTATAAGCTGGCGCGTTCCCTTGGCCTTGACGCGCTGGTTGAGGTGCATGACGAGGAGGAGATGGAGCGGGCATTAAAACTGGATGCGCGCATCATCGGGGTCAATAACCGAAACCTCAGGGATTTTACGATTTCTCTGGATAACACAAAGAGGCTGCGCGGTATGGCAGGAGCGGATAAAGTCTTTGTGGCGGAGAGCGGTATCGTAACCGATGATGATGTCCTCACCTTAAAAGAATATCAGGTGGATGCGTTTCTGATCGGGCGGGCATTTATGGAAGCGGATAACCCGAAGGAACTGGCAAAGCACTGGAAGGCGTTATAGAAATGGAACAAAAAAGAGCAGCAAAAGAAAAGCCAGGGATCAAGATCTGCGGGATCACGACTCCGGAAGAAGCAGTGTACTTAAATGAAGCAGGCGTTTCGTATGCGGGATTTGTATTTTTCCCAAAGAGCAAGCGGAACGTGACTTATGAACAGGCGGAAAAAATATTTTCCGGTCTGGATCCCTCTATCAAAAAGGTCACTGTTTTCGTCAGCCCGACACTTGCGGAAATACAAAGCGCAGAGGAGATCGGCGCGGATATCCTGCAGATCCATGGAACACTTGCGCAGGAGATCATAAAAAAAAGCAGGCATCCGATCTGGCGGGCAGTCAATATCAAATCCGGAACAGAATTTTTGGAAAAGGAAGAACTGTTTTACGATAATATCACGGGGATCGTGGTGGACGGTGCACAGTACGGAGGCGGAAAAACCTTTGACTGGAGTGCAAACGGGGCACGGCTGTCAGTAAGAGAACAGTTTGCGGACAAAGCATTTATTCTGGCGGGTGGCTTAAACAGTGAGAATGTACAAACGGGGATTTCGATCTTTGCACCGGATATCGTGGATGTAAGTTCCGGCGTGGAAAATGATAACGGGATCGGGAAGAACCGGGATAAAATAATGGAATTTGTAAGAAAGGTGAAAGAACATGAATAAGAAAGCGTATTATGGAGAATTTGGCGGACAGTTTGTTTCCGAATCTTTGATGAACACATTAAAGGAACTGGATGACGCGTTTGAAAAAGCAATCCGGGATGAGAGCTTTATGAAGGAGTATCATTATTACTTAGAGCAGTATGTCGGACGTGAGACACCGCTTTACTTTGCGGAGCGTCTGAGCGAAAAATACGGCACCAGGATCTATTTAAAGAGAGAGGACTTAAACCACACCGGAGCACACAAGATCAACAACGTGATCGGTCAGATCCTGCTTGCAAAGCGAATGGGCAAAAAGAAAGTGATCGCAGAGACCGGAGCCGGTCAGCATGGTGTCGCAACCGCGACCGGAGCAGCGCTGTTCGATATGGAGTGTACCGTCTATATGGGTGAGGAGGATATCAAGCGTCAGGCGCTTAACGTGATGCGTATGGAGATGCTCGGCGCGAAGGTTGTCAGCGTACAGTCCGGAAGCAACACGTTAAAGGATGCGACAAACGAGGCGATCCGTACCTGGGCAAAGACAGCGGAAGATACCTTCTATGTCATCGGTTCCGCGGTTGGACCTTATCCGTATCCGAAGATGGTAAAGGAATTCCAGAGTGTGATCAGCCGTGAAGCGAAAAAGCAGATCTTAGAGACAGAGGGAAGACTTCCGGATGTGGTCATGGCATGTGTGGGCGGTGGCTCAAACTCGATCGGAATGTTTGCGGACTTCATCGATGAGAAGGATGTAAAATTGGTCGGCGTGGAGTCAGCCGGACTTGGAATCGAGACCGGAAAACACGCGAGTGCCATGGCACTTGGAAAACCGGGTGTTTTACACGGCATGAAGTCTTATCTCTTACAGGATGACAACGGAAATGTCGAGCTGGCACATTCGATCTCTGCCGGACTGGATTATCCGGGTGTTGGACCGGAGCACGCGTATCTGCGGGACAGCGGCCGTGCGGAATATGTTTCCATCACGGATGTGGAGGCAATGGACGCCCTCATGGAACTGTGCAGATTGGAAGGCATCATTCCGGCGATCGAGAGTGCGCATGCGGTTGCCTATGCGAAGAAAATGGCAAAGACCATGAAAAAAGATGACATCATGATCGTGTGCCTGTCCGGCCGTGGTGACAAAGATGTAAACACGATCTCGGATTATCTGGCAGGAAAAGGATATTTGAATTAGGAGGCTATTATGAATCGAATTGAAGATACATTAAATCAGTTAAAAGAAAAAAAGGAAAAAGCGTTTATTACTTATGTGACAGCCGGTTATCCGGATCTTGCGAAGACAAAGGAAATCTTAAAGGCACAGGAAGCGGCGGGCACAGACATCGTGGAGCTTGGAGTACCGTTTTCCGATCCGGTGGCGGACGGACCGGTCATCCAGGATGCGTCCTATCGTTCCATCTGCGGCGGAACAACGTTAAAGAAAGTATTCCGTACCGTGGAGGAGGCAAGAAACGACGGATTAAAACTTCCGATCGTTTTCATGCTTTACTACAATACGATCGTATTTTACGGTGTGGAAGCATTTGTCAAAGAGTGTGAGCGTGTCGGCGTGGACGGACTTATCATTCCGGATCTTCCGATGGAGGAACAGGAAGAGATCAAGGCCGCGCTTGACGGTCAGGATACCACATTACTGCTGCAACTGGTATCTCCGGTGTCCGGAGACCGCATCCCGCAGATCCTGGACGGTGCGCGAGGATTTGTTTACTGCGTATCGTCGATGGGTGTGACCGGTCAGGAAGCGCAGTTCCACAAAGAGGTCAAAAACTATCTGAAATCTGTAAAAGAACAGTCCAAGATCCCGGTTATGATGGGATTTGGCATCCGCACCGCAAAAGATGTGGAGCCGATGAAGGAATACATCGATGGAGCGATCGTCGGATCACATTTTATCAGACTTTTGGAGGAAAGCAATTTTGATCCGGATGCGGTAAAGACTTACTGCAATACCTTTAAGAAAGAGTTAAACGAATTATAAGCCGGAAATTATAATTGGATGCAAGATAAAAGGAAAAAATCGTAAGGAGGAAACGAACATGGATATGAAAGAACTGATCGCAAAAGTGGTAGATGGAAAAGATCTGACCGAGGAGGAAGCAAGAAGAGGAATGGAGATTTTGCTTGGAGGAGAGGCAACACAGGCGCAGATCGGCGCGTTTTTGACCGCGCTTCGCATGAAAGGTGAGACCCTGGAGGAACTGGTCGGATTTGCATCGGTACTGCGTGATAAAGCCGAGACGATCAAACCGGCGGCGGACAATTATGTGGATCTGGTCGGAACCGGCGGAGACTGCACCTATACCTTTAATATTTCCACAACATCCGCGTTTGTAGTTGCGGCGGCGGGACTTCCGGTCGCAAAACACGGAAACCGTTCGATCTCATCAAAGTCCGGTGCGGGCGATGTGTTAGAAGAACTCGGAGTCAATATCATGGCAGAACCGGCGGTCGTAGAGCGCTGTGTCAATGAAACAGGCATCGGCTTCATGTTTGCGCAGCTCTTTAATAAATCCATGAAATATGTCGGACAGGCGAGAAAAGAGATGGGGATCCGCACCGTGTTCAATATCTTAGGACCTCTTGCAAATCCATCTCGCGCAAAAAACATGGTCGTAGGTGTTTACAGTCCGGCACTTACCGAAGCGGTTGCAAAAGCAATGGCGAGACTCGGCGTGGAGCGCGCGTTTGTTGTGAGCGGATGCGATAATATGGATGAGATCACACTGAGTGGAAAAACAACCGTTTCCGAGATCAAAAACGGTGCGGTGGAAACTTTCCAGATCCAACCGGAAGATTTTGGCTTCCAAAGTGTTTCCCTTGCGGAATTAAAAGGCGGTGACGGAAAAGAGAACGCAAAGATCACAAGAGCGATCCTTGGTGGGGAGAAAGGTCCGAAGCGCGATATCGTACTGCTGAACGCCGGGGCGACACTTTATGTCGGCGGCGTGGCAGCAGATATCAAAGAGGGGATCCGTCTTGCCGAGCAGGCGATCGATTCCGGCGCGGCATTAAAGACACTTGAAAAGCTGATCGAGGAATCAAACCGTTAATCAAACCATCAGTGTGTTTTCCGGTTGATGTAGGATGTCTTAAACTTGGAATAGACGATCTTCTGACTGCGGTAGAGTCCGTAGTAGCCGGAGAGCATGTAGCTTAACGCAATCGCGAGCAGGTAGTATGGCATGCCGTCATAGCCAAACAGCTCAAAACTGATGAGCAGGGAGGAGATCGGTGCGTTGGTGACACCGCAGAAGACAGCACTCATGCCGACTGCCGCGCAGAGCGATGGCGCAAAACCGGTCAGATTTCCGAACAGGCATCCGAACGTCGCGCCGACAAAGAAACTTGGCACGATCTCGCCGCCTTTAAAGCCGGCACCGAGCGTGAATGCGGTGAGAACCATTTTAAAGAAGAATGCCCAGGTATCCGTGGAACCGTGTATGGACGAGGCGATAATGTCCATGCCGGTTCCATTGTAGTTATAATTGCCGATGCATGCGGTGACAAGCAGCACAAAACAGCCTCCGGCGAACGCACGCAGGTAGGGATTTTTAAATACATAGCGGTAAAGCCGCTCAAAGTTGTGTAACATCATGCAGAATACGACACTGATGAATGCGCAGAGCATTGCAAGCAGTGAGATGATGACTGCGTGAGGAACATTGAAAGCCGGAATCCGGTCAAAGAAAAAAGTATGGGCGGTGGCACCGAAATACTCCGCAATGCCGTGTGCGATGAAAGAGGAGATCACGCACGGAACCAGGGCTGCATAGTGCATGATACCGACACTGACGATCTCCATCGGAAAGATCGCGGCAGCCATCGGTGTGCCAAAGAGTGCGGAAAAGGCGGCACTCATGCCGCACATGATCATGATATGCTGATCTTTTTCATCAAAGCGGAACAGTCGTCCGAGCGAGTTCCCGATACTGCCGCCGAGCTGCAAAGCTGCGCCTTCGCGTCCGGCAGAACCGCCGCCAATGTGTGTGATCAGTGTGGAAAGAAAAATAAGCGGTGCCATCCGAAGCGGGATCTCTTCGCCCGAATGGATCGCGGATAAGACAAGGTTGGTGCCCGAATCTTTTTCATCGTGCAGCAGATGATACATGCCTACAATGCAAAGACCGCCAAACGGCAGTGTCAGCATGACCGCAGGGTGCGCGATGCGCAGATCCGTCACGAATTTCATGCAGTAAAAAAAGAGCGTTCCGACAAGACCGACCACGATCCCGGAAACGACAGAAAACAGAAGCCATTTCAAAAAAGTCCCGATGTGGGAGCCTCCTGCCTTACATTCCTCGCGGAGCCACTTCGTAAACTCTGGCAGCAATTCTTTTAAGATCATAATAATATCCCTCTCTAAATCAGATTTCTTTTGTAACATTTTCATTTCATTACCCTAAAAAAATAGTAACATTTCAGACGGCTTTTGACAATAAGACAATAATAGTCTTTGAAAGAGCAAAAAGGTCTGTTAAAATAAAAGCGGCAAGAAAGAAAAAGGAGGCAGTTTTATGTTTCAGATACCAGATCCCAAAGAACAGCTCGTTGCCATTATGAAGCGGATCTACGCGCAGGGAATGACAACGACTTCGGGTGGAAATTTATCTATAAAAGATGAAAATGGAAACGTATATATCACGCCGGGCGGAACCGACAAGGGCAGTATGACCGCAGAGGATATTGTCTGTATCCGTGCGGATGGAACCATGGAGGGAAAACACAAACCGTCCAGTGAATATCCATTTCATATGAAGATCTACGAGACGAGAGGTGATATCCGGGCGATCCTGCATGCGCATCCGCCGGCGATGGTTGCGTACAGCATCGTCAGAAAAATACCGGATATCTCGGCGTTTCCGGAATTAAAAGCGTGTATCGGCAGTGTCGGAATGGCGGAGTACGGGCTGACCGGAAGCGAAGAACTCGGAGAAAAGATCGCGAAAGTGTTTGCGGAGGGGTGCAATGTCGCGGAACTGGAAAATCACGGCCTGGTCGTCGGGAGCACAGATATCGAGAGTGCGTATCAGATGTTTGAGGCGATGGATTTTTCCGCACGTATCGGGATCGGGGCATCCAGACTTGGCGGTGCGAAAAACGAAAACCCGTCGGGGAAAGGGCTCACCGATGAAAACATGGAAAAGCCGAAGGATCCTTCGACAGAAATACCGCAGGAAGACCGGGCGGTCTGTGAAAAATTGTGTGAGATGGTGAGGCGCGCCTGGCATCAGAAGTTATTGTACGCCGGACTTGGTGTATTTTCGGCGCGCGCGGAGAGCGGAACGATTTATTACATACCGCAGGGAACAGACCAGAGTGCAGCTGGTATTTTGGATATCCGCAAGCTGGAGCAGACGGGGGATAGTCTTCACGCCAAGATCTACCGCACGCATCCGGGGATCGGTTCGGTCGTCACGGCATTTCCGCCGGAACTTATGGCGTTTGCGGTGACCGGCACGAAATTCAGCTCCCGTATCATACCGGAGATCTACATGGTCATGCAGGATGTCGTTTCCCTGCCGCAGGCGCAGTATGCAGGAAAGCCGGATGAGATCGCGGCGGTATTTGACGGGCGGACATCGGTAGCGGTATTGGAGGGCGGCGGCGTGATCGTGACAGCGCCTTCACTTTTAAAAGCATATGACAGACTTGAAGTGGCGGAGTACAGTGCCCGCGCGATCTTAGAGTCCTCCCAGCTTGGAAATATCGTGGAGATCACGGAAAAGCAGGTGGACGAGATCAGGGTGCAGTGCCACCTGAATTAAGGAAAACAGAGAGAACCCGAGTGGCTGTTTCCCCAAATAGATGAAAAATTGCACAAAAAACCACAATGAAAATACAGCATTTTAACAAAAATGTGAAAAACTATTGCATTCCTGTGAAAATGCTGTATACTTTAATTATCAACTGAAAACGTTACCGGAATCATTGCCGAAAACAGTACCGGAAAGGGTACCGGACGTTTTGGGGGTTAGCAACTACATTATTTAGGAGGATGAATTATATGAAAAGAAAAACAGTATCACTCATGTTAGTAATGTCTATGATGGCAGCTATGGCAGCAGGATGCGGAAGCTCTTCTGACAGTACAGCAAGCAGCAGTACTTCAGGAAACAGCACAGCTTCTACAGAAACCGGAAGCACAGACAAAAAAGAAGCATCCGGCGATGGTCAGGTTTATTATCTGAACTTCAAACCGGAGCAGGATGAGCAGTGGCAGGATCTTGCAAAAGCTTACACCGATGAAACCGGTGTTCCGGTAACAGTCATTACAGCAGCAGACGGTACCTATGAGCAGACCTTAAAATCTGAAATGGCTAAGTCAGAAGCACCTACCTTATTCCAGGTAAACGGACCGGTAGGACTTGCAAACTGGAAAGATTACTGCTACGACTTATCCGGAAGTGAATTATACAAAGATGTAAAGAGCGATGACTTCGTATTAAAAGACGGAGACGCAGTACAGGGTATCGCGTATGTTATTGAAACATACGGTCTCATTTACAACAAAGCGATCTTAAATGATTACTGCACCATGGACAACGCAGTAATTTCTTCCCCGGATGAGATCAACAACTTCGCAACCTTAAAGGCAGTTGCGGACGACATCCAGGCAAGAAAAGATGAGATTAATGATAAATTTGGTTATGACCTGCTTGGTGCATTTACTTCCGCAGGTATGGATTCTTCCTCTGACTGGAGATTCAAGACACATCTTGCAAACCTTCCGATCTACTATGAATACAAAGCTAAAGGAATCAACGAGACAGACGCGATCGAAGGAACTTACCTTGACAATTACAGACAGATCTGGGATTTATATCTGACCGATTCTACCTGTGAACCGGGACTGTTATCCAGCAAGACCGGTGATGAAGCATCTTCCGAATTTGCAATGGGCGAAGCAGTATTCTATCAGAATGGTACCTGGGCATATGGTGATATCACCGGAAATGAAGTTGCAGATGAAGATCTTGGCATGATGCCGATCTACATTGGCGTGGACGGAGAAGAAAATCAGGGACTCTGCACCGGATCTGAAAACTACTGGTGTGTAAACAATAAAGCTTCCGAAGAAGATATCCAGGCAACACTTGATTTCCTTGCATGGTGTGTAGAAAGCGACACCGGACGTGACGCGATCGCAAACGAAATGGGATTCGTTACACCGTTTACCACATTTGATGATGACGCTTATCAGACAAACAACCCATTGATCAAAGCAGCAAACGAGTCTATTGAAGCTGGCAAGACTCCGGTATCATGGAACTTCTCATCTATCCCGTCTGAGACATGGAAAGATGGCGTTGGATCCGCATTACTGCAGTACGCGCAGGGCTCTCAGAGTGATGAAGAGTGGAATGCAGTTAAGACGGCATTCGTTGACGGATGGGCTTCCGAATACGCAGCATCACACGGTGATTCAGCAGCAGAAGAAGCAACAGAATAAAAGACGGGAAGTCTTTGGATAAGAGCGGGGCGGGTGTCTCCATCCGCCTCCGCTTTTTTAGAAAGGATGATATTGTTATGGAGAAATCAATAAAAAAATATTTTCCTATATTTGCATTACCGACGTTAGTGGCATTTACAATCGGCTTTATAATTCCTTTTGTTATGGGCATCTATTTATCATTTTGTGAATTCACAACAGTAACTGATGCAAAATTTGTAGGTCTTAAAAATTACGCAAGAATTTTTACGGATAATACGTTTGGGCATGCTCTTTGGTATACGGTGCTGTTTACGATAGTTTCGGTCCTTGCCATCAATATTCTGGCATTTGTGGTCGCGATGCTTTTAACAAAGGGAATTAAAGGAACCAACGCTTTCCGTACCGTATTTTTCATGCCGAACCTGATCGGTGGTATCGTACTTGGTTACATCTGGCAGATCATTTTAAACGGTGTTTTGGCACACTGGGGAAGAACGCTTACCTATTCTTCCAAGTATGGTTTCTGGGGACTGGTTATTTTGATGTGCTGGCAGCAGATCGGTTATATGATGATCATCTATGTGGCAGGAATCCAGAATATCCCGGGCGACCTCATCGAGGCGGCAAAGATCGACGGCGCGACACCGTCACAGATCTTAAAAAATGTAACGATCCCGATGGTTATGCCGTCGATTACGATCTGTTCTTTCCTGACACTGACGAACTCCTTTAAGCTCTTCGATCAGAACCTGGCACTGACCGCAGGAGAACCTGCAAACAGTTCCGAACTTCTTGCACTGAATATCTTTAACACATTCTATGGAAGAAATGGCTGGGAAGGCGTAGGACAGGCGAAAGCAGTTGTATTCTTTGTAATTGTGGCAGTTATCGCGATCACACAGAATAAGATCACAAGAAGCAGGGAGGTGCAGCAGTAATGGGCGTAAGAAAAGCAAAACATGGTGGAGTCCTTACCGTAATTTTCACGATTCTTTCGGTCATCTGGGTTTGCCCGATCTTGATCGTAATCATGAACTCCTTTAAGAAAAAGGCGTATATCAACCGAAAACCGTTTGCGTTTCCGGCAGGAAAGTCCTTTGTTGGAATTGAAAACTATTTAAATGGTATTAAAAAGATCAACTTTTTCCAGGCATTCGGTTATTCCCTGTTTATTACCTTATTCTCGGTAGTAGTGATCATCGTGTGTACTTCCATGTGCGCATGGTACATCACCAGAGTTACCAACCGTATGACAAAAGGCATCTATTATCTGTGCCTGTTTGCAATGATCGTTCCGTTCCAGATGGTAATGTTTACGTTATCCAAATTTGCGAATATGTTACATCTTGGAAATCCGGTCGGTATCATCTTGATCTATCTCGGATTCGGAGCAGGGCAGGCGGTATTTATGTTCTGCGGTTTCGCAAAGGGAATTCCGCTTGAGATCGAGGAAGCTGCCATGATCGACGGATGCAATCCGATCCAGATCTTCTTTAAGATTGTATTCCCGATCCTCAAACCGACCTGCATCACCGTTGCGATCCTTGAGGCAATGTGGATCTGGAACGATTACCTGCTGCCATACCTGGTACTTGATATCAAGAAATACAAAACGATCCCGATCGTTATCCAGTATCTGAAAGGTGGATACGGATCTGTTGACTGGGGCAGCATGATGGCAATGTTAGTTTTGGCAATTATTCCAATTATAGTTTTTTATATGGCTTGCCAGAAGTATATAATAGAGGGAGTTGTGGCAGGAGCCGTAAAGGGTTGATGCGCGGCAAATACCAGTAAAGGAATGAAAAAACGTGACAATTAAAGACATTGCAAAAGAGTCCGGGTATTCTGTGAGCACTGTATCACGGGTGCTGAATAACCGCAGGGATGTAAGCCCGGAAGCAAAAAAAAGGATTGACGAGATTGTGGCAGCCCACAATTTTGTACCAAATAATAACGCGAAGCATTTAAAACAGATGATCACAAAGACGATCCTCGTGCTGGTAAAGGGTAATTCGAATATGCTCTTTGCCAGTATCGTGGAGGAGATCCAAAAGACGGTGGAAAAGACAAAATATGCCGTAAGTATCTATTATCTGGATGAGGATGCAAACGAAGTGGAACAGGCGATTACGCTGATGCGGGAGAGAAAACCTCTGGGGATGTTGTTCCTCGGAGGTAACCCGCAGTTCTTTCAAAAAGAGTTCGATCAGATCCGGATCCCGTGTGTACTGGTGACAAACCAGGGGGAAAAGATGGGATTTGGCAATCTTTCCAGTGTGGCGACGGATGACGTGGAAGCATCCATGTGCGCGGTGGATTTTCTGATCGGGCGCGGACACAGACGTATCGGTATCCTGGGTGGTGACACTACTTTGTCGCATACCAGTAAACAGCGTCTGGAAGGATGCAGAAAGAGTTTTGAAAAAAACGGACTTGCCGAAGAACCGGAAGCGTTTTATGAGAAAGCGCGTTTCTCCTATGAGAGTTCCTATCAGGCAATGAACCGCCTGTTGGACCGGAATTTAAATATCACAGCCGTGTTTGCAATGAGTGATGTGATGGCGGTCGGCGCGGTTCGGGCGATCCGTGACCGCGGACTTCAGGTTCCGGAAGACATTTCGATCATCGGATTTGATGGAATACCACTGGCAAATTATTACAATCCGAAGCTTGCCACAGTCAAACAGCAGTATCAGATTCTGGCGGTGCGCAGCGTGGAGATTTTACTTGGGGCGATTGATTTAAAAAAGCCGGCAGTTTATGAGATCATACCATTTGAGCTTGTGGCTGGTGAAAGTGTAAAACAGATATAATGTAAGGGAAAACAGAAAAAGAAATAGATTCAGGAGGAAAATTTATGAGAAGCAGCGGAGTATTAATGCATATATCTTCATTGCCATCTCCATATGGCATTGGAACCATGGGCAAAGCAGCGGTTCAGTTTGTAGATTTTTTAGAGGAGGCAGGACAGACTTACTGGCAGATTTTGCCGGTATGCCCGACCAGTTATGGAGATTCTCCGTATCAGTCTTTTTCCAGCTTTGCAGGAAACCCTTATTTTATAGATTTGGACTATCTGTGTCTTGACGGACTGTTAAAGAAAGAAGAGTGTGAAGCTTATAACTGGGGCGATGATGAGACACAGGTGGATTACGGTATTTTGTATGAAAACCGCTATGATCTGTTAAAAAAAGCATTTGCCCGTTTTAAGGCTGATGAACCGGAAGATTTTAAAACATTCTGTGAAGAGGAAGCGGAGTGGCTCGACAATTACACACTTTTTATGGCACTGAAAGATGCGAATCACGGAGCAGCGTGGTTTACCTGGGACAGGGATCTGAAATTCCGTAAGGCGGAAGCACTTGAGAAAGTAAAAGAAGACAAAAAAGAGGATATTGCGTTCTGGAAAATGCTGCAGTATCTGTTCTATAAACAGTGGCGTGAGTTAAAAGATTACGCAAATGTAAGAGGGATCAAGATCATCGGTGACGTGCCGATCTATGTTGCTGGCGACAGCGCGGATGTCTGGGCAAATCCGGAGCAGTTTTATCTGAATGAAGATCTTGAGATGATCGATGT
Organism: Roseburia yibonii; assembly: GCF_014297335.1. Taxonomy (NCBI): domain Bacteria; kingdom Bacillati; phylum Bacillota; class Clostridia; order Lachnospirales; family Lachnospiraceae; genus Roseburia; species Roseburia yibonii. Next base: position 28,664 of record NZ_JACOQH010000004.1, on the reverse strand, counting down.
CGCCGGATGCCCGCCGGATGCGTTTTCCGAGGACGGACAGCTTTGGGGAAATCCGCTGTTCCGCTGGGACGCAATGAAAAAAGATGGCTATACCTGGTGGACAAAGCGTATCAAAGCGATGTCAGAGTTATATGATATTGTCCGTATCGATCATTTCCGTGGATTTGATTCCTATTATGCGATTCCGGGAAAAGATAAGACGGCAAGAAACGGTGAGTGGAGAAAAGGACCTGGCATGGATCTTTTCCGCACACTGGAAGAAAAACTCGGCAAACTGAACATCATCGTGGAAGATCTCGGTTATCTGACTCCGTCTGTGATCCAGATGGTAAAGGATTCCGGATTCCCGGGCATGAAACTGATCCAGTTTGCGTTTGATACCAGAGAAGACGGTGATTATCTGCCGCACAATTATCCGGTACACAGCGTGGTTTATACTGGTACGCATGATAACGATACGATCCTTGGATGGTTTGCAACCGCTCCGAAGGAGAGTGTGAAATTCGCAAAAGAATATCTGCGTCTGACCAAGACCGAGGGATATAACTGGGGCATGATGAAAGGCGCATGGGCAAGTGTCAGCGAACTGGCGATCGTGACCATGCAGGATCTTTTGGATCTTGGCAGCGAGGCGAGAATGAATATTCCGTCCACGCTCGGAACAAACTGGAAGTGGCGTATGAAAGACGGGCAGCTTACCGACCAGCTTGCAAGAAAGGTATGCGGCTGCATGAAGACTTACGGACGTATCCGCAAATAATGAGCATAGCAAAAGTCCTTCTGCATATATTTTAACAGTATATGCAGGAGGATTTTTTTATGGACAATTCAAATACGGGAACTTTTGATATCTATAAGGACATCAGCGCGAGGACAAACGGTGAGATCTACATAGGTGTTGTCGGCGGAGTGCGGAGCGGGAAGTCAACGTTTATCAAACGCTTTATGGAGCTTATGGTGCTGCCGTTCATGGAAGATGAGAACGAAAAAAAGCGGGCAGTCGATGAGATGCCGCAGTCGGCCCAGGGAACCACGATCATGACCACGGAGCCGAAATTTATTCCAAAAGAGGCGGCAACGATCAGCCTTTCAGAAGATACCGAAGTGAAAGTGCGCATGATCGACTGCGTCGGCTATATGGTGGACGGAGCGAACGGACATATGGAAAACGGTGTGGAGCGGATGGTAAAAACGCCCTGGTTCGATACGGAGATCCCGTTCACGCAGGCGGCAGAGATCGGCACACAGAAGGTGATAAGAGATCATGCGACGATCGGGATCGTGGTGACGGCGGACGGCTCTTTTTCTGACATTCCGCGTGAAAGCTATGTGGCGGCGGAGGAGCAGACCATACGTGAATTGAAAAAGGCGGGGAAACCGTTTGTCATGCTCTTAAATTCCGAGCGCCCGTTCCGTGATGAAACGGTAAAACTGGCAGAGGAACTGAGGGAAAAGCATCAGGTAAGCGTGTATCCGGTCAACTGCAGCCAGTTGCATAAGGAAGATGTAAACCGCATCCTTACAGGTATTCTGTATGAATTTCCGGTGGTAAAGATGAATTTTTACATGCCGAAGTGGATCGAGATGCTGGACGCGGGAAACCGTATCCGGGAAAATGTGATCGCGAACGCGAGAAAAGTCTTAAATAATATTACCTATATGAAGGATGTGGTGGCATATGGGTTTGAACCGGATGGGGACTATCTGACAAAATTGAAGGCAGAGCAGCTGGAGCTTTCGGATGGCAGTGTGAATATCGCAATGGATGTCGGGGAGCAGTATTATTACGAAAATATGAGTGAGATGACCGGGATCGAAGTAAAGGGCGAGTATCAGCTGATCGCCATGGTAAAAGAGCTGGCGCAGATGAGGCGTGAGTACGAGAAAGTGGCAGATGCCATGCAGGCAGTCAAAATGCGGGGGTATGGCGTGGTGAACCCGGGACTCGCCGATATCCATATGGAAGAACCGGTGATTATCCATCATGGAAATAAGTTTGGCGTAAAGATCAAGGCGACTTCACCGTCGATCCATATGATCCGGGCGAACATTGAGACGGAGATTGCACCGATCGTCGGGAGCGAAGATCAGGCAAATGATCTGATCAACTATATCAAGGAGGGGGAGAAGGCGGAAGAAGGTGTGTGGCAGACCAATGTGTTTGGAAAAACACTGGGCGAACTGATCGAGGACGGCATCAAGAGCAAGATCTCCATGATGGATGATGAAAGCCAGATGAAACTGCAGGACACCATGCAAAAGATCGTAAATGACAGCAACGGCGGACTGGTGTGTATTATTATTTAAAAAAGGTTGACGTGGAAAGTCTGGTAAGGTAAGGTTAGTTGTGGGAAAAAAGTGAGGGATAAAAAACATGAAGAAACAAAAGAACTTAAAACAGCACATCGGACTGCTTCTTGCGGCAGGACTTCTTTTTGCAGGTACGACTGTATCTGCGGCAGAAAATGAACCGGAGCAGCCGAAGTGTATGACAACGGAACAGGTAGAGGAACTGAACCTTTGCAATACACTGGATGAGCAGGAACCGCTTACCGTAGAGGAGGCGACAAGGACCTATCAGGCGGGAAATACAGTGGTATCTTTTCTGGGGGACAGCATCACGACCTATCAGGATTACACGGATTACAGCGAAGCCGGAAATTATTATAAGGATTCGATCATGTCAGTGGATGATACCTGGTGGATGCAGGTCTTAAAGGCGAATGACTGGACACTCGGAGTTAATGAATCACTGGGAGGTTCCCGTGTCACCTGGGACGGAGTGACCGAGGATAATCTGCATCATATCGGAAAAAATTATTATATGGCGTCAGATACCAGAATCGATAAGCTGGGAAAAAACGGAGTACCGGATAAAATATTTGTCTTTGGCGGAATGAACGACATTCTTTCCCAGGGGGCGGCAAATGTCGGGAATGTGCAGGAAACATACACTTACGGAAAGACAGATGATTTCGGAGATGCCTATTATACGATGATCACAAAAATTGAGAAGAAATATCCGGATGCGCAGATCATCTGTCTGATCCCATACCATACGATCTATTCGCTGAATTATCAGATCATTGCGCAGGATACAGAAAAAGTGGCTGCGATCATTAAAGATATCTGTGAGAAAAAAGATCTGGTGGCGCTTGATCTAAGAGAGCTGAATCTGGAAGGCCAGAATGACATGGAAACAGCGGATTATGTGCATCCGAATGAAAGAGGCATGAAAAAGATCGCTGATTTTACATTAGAGGGGATCAAGCCGCATTATGGTCTGGTGGAAAAGGACGGAAATTACTATTATTACGATGAAAACGGCAAAATGGTCCGGGATAAACTGATCGACTATGATGGAAATACCTGGTATTTCCAGAAGGACGGAACAGCGGCGGTATCAAAGCGCGTGGATGATTCGAGCGGAGAATATAAGTTATATTTCGATGAAAACGGACATATAGTAAAGGATGCCATGCAAAAAGATCCGAATTCGGATCATGTCTGGTATTTTGATGGTGACGGGCATCAGGTTTTCGACCAGTATGTGAAGAAGGATAATGTTATCCGGTATTTTGACAAGGATGGCAATCAGTTTACCGGCGAGTGCTATACAGACAAAGATGGAAATCCGCACTACTTTAAGGAAGATGGAACCATGATTTACAATGACTGGTATTTTGATGGTGACTGGACCTACTATATGCAGGCGGATGGCACACCGATGAAAGACCGTCTGACCTATCATCCCGACGGAGAGCATATCATCTAACTGGACAAAAAAGGCCATGAGGTATTTAATAATTTTCAGTACTGTCCGAGCGTCGGATACACCTGCTATTTTGATTCTCAGGGATATCTGTATAAGGATCAGATCACATTTGTCGGAAACCGCGTGTATTACCTGAATGCAAACGGAAAGATGGAAGATTCCGGCTGGTTCCAGTTTGCAAATGGCAGGGATTACGGTTATGCGAACAGTAACGGAACACTGGTCACGACCGGATTTTCCTATGATCCGTACGGCAGGGTTGTGTTCTATCACTGGAACGGAATGGTGGCGAGAGGACTGATCTCTGACGGAGTTTATTACTATAATATGGATGCGGATGACGGACATTACCTCGGGCAGTTTCCGGTGCGGTAAAAAATAGTTTGTAAGCGAAGCAGGTATTACGAATTCGTAGTGTCTGCTTTTTTTGCAGCAATCAATAGTTTATAATAATTTAATTTGTTCCCGGAATCAGCGTGTGCTAAGATAAATATATAAAAGCATATTTTCTATCCGGACAACAGTCCGTCTGTCCGCCATCCGGCGGTTCTAAACATTCTTGTTATTTCAGAAAATTCATGCTTTTTCCACAATCAAAAAGCAGGGGTTTTCAAAGAACTGCTCCTGCGGCAACAGGAGGAAAATAAAATATGGACAAAACAAAAGAAACAGGAAATCAGGTATACCGCAGTTACAAAGACCGGTTGTTCCGCATGGTGTTCCGGGAGAAAAAGGAGCTGCGCAGCTGGAGCGGTGGGCGGACGATCTATGGGAGACAGCTCGTAAAGATACCGACCCCGCGCTTTTTCGTGTTCTATAACGGAAGGGATATGCAGCCGGAACGGCAGGTGTTAAAGTTGTCCGACGCGTTCATGAACCTGGAGGAAGATCCGGCACTGGAATTAAAGGTCGTGATGTTAAACATCAACCTTGGCAGGAATAAAGAACTGATGGAACAGTGCCATACGCTGCTTGAGTACGCGCAGTTCGTTGACCGGCTCAGAACGTGTGAGAAGAGCATGGGACGGGAAGAAGCGGTGAAGCATACGGTGGATACCTGCATCGGAGAAGGGAAGCTTGTCGGGGAAGAACAGCGGCTCTTCCGGCAGGTTTGTACAAAGCTGAAAAAAGGAAAAACGCAGGAGGTGATCGCGGAGGAACTGGAAGAAAATCTTTCAACAATACGATCCATCTGCGAGGCGGCAGAAGAATTTGCGCCGGAGTATGACTGGAAAAAGGTCATGAAGAAAACAGGTGCATATGTAGAGAAAAAATGTTAAAATTAGAGATAGACGAATGCGCAGCCGGATGGCTGTGGAGCAAATAAAATGGCAGGAGAAAACAAAAAATGAATGAAGTATACGAAAAATTATTAAAATGTTATGAAAGTTATAAGGCAAAGATTGATTTTACACCGAAAGTGGCACTGATCCTTGGCTCTGGACTTGGAGATTATGCGGATGATCACATCAAAGTGGAGGCAACCCTGGATTATCATGATATCGAAGGATTTCCGGTGTCAACCGTTCCGGGACATAAAGGCAGATTTATTTTCGGATATGTGGATGATGTGCCGGTTGTCTGTATGCAGGGCAGAGTACATTATTATGAAGGTTACGATATGTCAGATGTCGTGCTGCCAACAAGACTGATGAAACTCATGGGGGCAGAAGTACTGTTTTTGACCAATGCGGCAGGCGGGATCCGTCAGGGATTTCAGGCGGGAGATTTCATGCTGATTGAAGATCAGATCTCCTGTTTTGTGCCGTCACCGCTTCGCGGGGCCAATATTGAGGAGCTTGGCGTGCGCTTCCCGGACATGTCCCATATTTATGATGAAGATCTGCAGACGATCGTCCGGAAAACGGCACTGAACAATGATATCCCGTTAAAGGATGGTGTGTATTTACAGCTTTCCGGACCGCAGTATGAGTCACCGGCAGAGATCACGATGGCGCGTACACTTGGCGCGGATGCGGTTGGAATGAGCACAGCATGTGAGGCGGTTGCGGCAAATCATATGGGAATGAAGATCGTTGGAATTTCCTGTATTTCCAATCTTGCCAGTGGAATTTCACCGACACCGCTCACACATGGAGAGATTCAGGAAACGGCGGATCGTGTGGCACCGATGTTTAAAAAGCTGGTGACAGAGTCAATCAAAAATATTAACAGGGAGGTTCTTTCCTGATCGAATACTGCCGGAAAATAGCGGCGGCAATCGTGGAAAAACAGACAAGGGGGAATTTACATGAATATCCGTTTTTATAATGCAAAGATCGTGCAGCAGAAAGAGGATCATACCTTTGCGCTCACCGAGGGGGAACTGTGGGTAAAAGGGGATACGATCTGCTATATCGGCGATGGTACGGATGTGTCCGGTGTGTGCAGTGAAAACGAGCCGATCATCTGGAACCGCGAGATTGATGTGGCAGGGAATGTGCTGATGCCGGGATTTAAGGATGCGCATACGCATACCGCGATGACGTTTTTGCGTTCCTATGCGGATGATCTGCCATTGCAGGAGTGGTTAAATGAACAGGTATTCCCGAAGGAGGCACAGCTTACGGCGGAAGACGTGTATGATCTGTCTGTGCTTGGAATCATGGAGTATCTGACCAGCGGCATCACGAGCAATTTTGATATGTACAATTTTCCACGCAGCGTTGCAAAAGCGTCTGCGGACTGTGGATTCCGTACGGTATTCACCAGTGGACTCAATGATTTTGTGAGCAGTGTGGAAGAGATGGAGGAAGATTATCATGTGATCAATGAGCTTAGTCCACTTACCAGTTTTGTTCCGGGCATCCACGCGGAGTACACGACTTCGAAAGAGCGCATGGAGGGTGTGGCGAAGCTTGCTTCCCGCCTGAAAGCACCGGTATGGCTGCATAATTCGGAGACGAAACGGGAAGTTTTAGAGTGCAAAGAGCGTTATGGCATGACACCGACCCAGATCACAGAGAGTCTTGGTATGTATGCGTATGGTGGCGGCGGGTACCACTGCGTATGGTTTGAAGATGCAGATTATGAGATCTTTCGGAAACATCATATGACAGCGGTTACCAATCCTGCGTCAAACTTAAAGCTGGCAAGCGGTATCTGTCCGGTGAAGCGCTTCCTGGAAGAAGGGATCAATCTTGCCATCGGTACAGACGGACCGGCAAGCAATAACTGTCTGGACATGTTCCGGGAAATGTTTCTTACGACAGCACTTGCAAAAGTGAGGGAACACGATGCATCCTGCATCAGCGCGGACGAAGTGCTTTATATGGCAACGGCCGGCGGTGCCAGAGCGATGCAGCTTTCATCCTGTGACAGACTTGCGGTTGGCAAAAAGGCAGATCTTATTATGATCGATTTAAAGCAGCCCAATATGCAGCCGGAAAATAATTTTATAAAAAATATCGTGTATTCCGGCAGTAAGCAGAATGTGAAACTTACCATGGTAGCCGGAAAAATTCTTTACGAAGATGGAAAATTTGAGATCGGCTTTGATCCGGAAGAAATTTATGAAAAAGCAAATCGGATCATCCGTCGTATGAAATGAGGCTGATATGAAAATACTATTTATACAGCACAGCTGTTTTGTTGTGGAAATAGAAAACAAAGTGCTGATCTTTGACTGGTTTGACAAAGCACGGATTACCGGGTATGCGTTTCAGGGAATTTTACCGGAATTTTCAAAAGAGAAGGAAATCTATCTGTTCGCAAGCCACAAGCATCAGGATCATTTTGATCTAAATGCATTGAAATGGGTGGAAAAATATCCGAAGATACAGTATATTCTTTCAAAGGATATCCGGCTGGGAGACAATTATCTGGCACGCAATGGAATTCCCAAAGAGGTCAAAGACCGCGTGACTTTTGTGCGCCCGCAGACGAAGTATGAGGTCGGGGGCATGGAGATCAAGACATTGCGCTCTACTGACGCCGGGGTTGCGTTTCTGGTGAAAACAGATGGAGTGACCCTGTATCATGCCGGAGATTTGAATGACTGGAGCATGGAGGGCGCAGGTGATCTGATCAATGGAAAAATGAAACGTGATTACAGGCGTGCCATCGCGGAACTGGATGGAATTCATATTGACGCGGCGTTTGTTGTGCTGGATCCGCGGCTTGAAACGCACAGCATGGACGGGTTTGATTACTTTATGCAGCATGTGGACGCGGATCTGGTATTTCCGATGCACATGTGGCGGGATTATTCCCTGATCGGAGCCTATAAGAAAAAGTCAAAGAATCTGCGTTTCACGGAGCGTATCGTGGACATCACAGGTGAGAACCAGGAATTTGATTGCATTTGTTGAAAAATTTCTGAAATTGGAATATAATAGGTAGCAAAAGTCCGCACCGCGGATTTTTCTATGGGCGAGAAGGAAAACAGGAGGTATTGAGGTGACGTTTTTCGGGTATTTTTTACAATACGTTATCATCATGATCATACTTGCGGCAGTGGGAATTGCCGGAGTTTTTGCCGGAAAGAATCTGCGGGGATACAGGAATGCAAAGCAGATGCCTGACGGACAGGATGAGAAATAGATTTTTTGGAGGAAAGTTGTTGTGAAACAGAAATATGGAGTAAACGAACTGCGCCGGATGTATCTGGAATTTTTTGAAAGCAAAGGACATCTGGCAATGAAGAGCTTTTCACTGGTACCGCACAATGATAACAGCTTATTGCTGATCAATGCGGGTATGGCACCGTTAAAGCCTTATTTTACCGGACAGGAGATCCCGCCGCGCAAAAGAGTGACCACCTGTCAGAAGTGTGTCCGTACCGGAGATATTGAAAATGTAGGTAAGACAGCAAGACATCTTACATTCTTTGAAATGCTTGGAAACTTCTCTTTTGGAGATTACTTTAAACATGAAGCGATCGCCTGGTCATGGGAGTTCTTAACCAAGGTACTTGGTCTTGAGGAGGACAGGCTTTATCCGTCTATTTACGGAGAAGATGATGAGGCATTTGATATCTGGACAAAAGAGATCGGTGTTCCGGCAGACCGCATCACACGTTTTTACCGTGATCCGGAAACCGGAGAGTGTGACAACTTCTGGGAGCATGGCGCAGGCCCGTGTGGTCCCTGCTCTGAGATCTACTATGACCGTGGAGAAAAATACGGCTGTGGAAGCCCGGATTGTAAGGTAGGCTGTGACTGTGACCGTTTCATGGAGATCTGGAACAATGTATTTACCCAGTTTGAAGGCGATGGCAAGGGCGGTTACGAAGAACTTTCCCAGAAAAATATCGATACCGGAATGGGACTGGAGCGTCTTGCGGTCGTTATGCAGGATGTGGACTGTGTCTTCGATATTGATACGATGAAAGCGATCCGCGACAAGGTCTGTGAACTTTCCGGCAAGAAATACCAGGTAGACGCTCTGGATGATGTGTCTATCCGTCTGATCACAGATCATATCCGTTCAGCTACCTTTATGGTATCGGATGGAATCATGCCGTCAAATGAAGGCAGAGGATATGTTTTAAGAAGACTGATCCGCCGTGCGGCCCGTCACGGAAAGATGCTCGGTATCAAGGGGGCGTTCCTGGCAGATTTGTGCGCAACGGTCATCCACGAAAGCAAGGACGGATATCCGGAACTGGAAGAAAAGAAAGATTTTATCTTCAAGGTTCTGACACAGGAAGAAGAAAAATTCGCAAAGACCATCGATCAGGGACTTGCGATCCTTTCCGATATGCAAAAAGAAATGGAAACAAAAGGTGAGAAGGTACTCTCCGGTGAGGATGCGTTCAAACTTTATGATACATACGGTTTCCCGGTTGATCTGACAGAAGAGATTCTGGAAGAAAAAGGATTTTCCGTAGATGAAGACGGATTTAAAAAGGCAATGGAAGTTCAGCGTGACAAGGCGAGAAAAGCCCGCAAGGTCACAAACTACATGGGAACAGACGCTACAGTCTATGAATCCATCGATACTTCCATTACCACAGAATTTGTCGGCTATGACAGGTTAAACTGCAGATCGAAGATCATCGTAATGACAACGGAGACGGATATCACGGAGGCATTGAGTGACGGAGATGTCGGAACGATCATCGTAGAGCAGACCCCGTTTTATGCGACCATGGGTGGTCAGCAGGGAGATAAGGGTATCATCCGTACCGAGAGCGGTGAGTTCAAGGTAGAAGATACCATCAAATTACTTGGTGGCAAAGTCGGACATGTCGGAAAACTGATCCGCGGAATGATGAAGACCGGTGATGAGGCAGAGCTTGCGGTGGATGAAGCACTCCGCACAGCTACCTGCAAGAACCATTCCGCAACACATCTGCTTCAGAAAGCACTGCGTGAGGTGCTTGGAACACATGTAGAACAGGCGGGTTCCTATCAGGATGGAGAGCGTACCCGTTTCGACTTTACGCATTTTCAGGCAATGACCGAAGATGAACTTGCAAGAGTTGAGAAGATCGTAAATGAAAAGATCGCGGAGAAATTACCGGTGCGCACCGATATCATGACAGTAGATGAGGCGAAAAAGACCGGTGCTATGGCTCTGTTCGGTGAAAAATACGGAGAGACTGTGCGTGTCGTATCGATGGGCGAATTTTCCAAAGAGTTCTGCGGTGGTACCCATGTGGCAAATACCGGAGATATCGTAGCATTTAAGATCATTTCCGAGAGCGGTGTTTCAGCAGGTACACGCCGTATTGAGGCGCTGACCGGCGACAACGTATTCGCTTATTATAAAGCAATGGAAGAAGAGTTAAACAAAGCTTCCCAGATTGTGAAATCAACTCCGGCAAATCTGCTTGAGCGTCTGGAACATCTGATGGCAGAAGTGAAAGAATTGCAGAGTGAAAACGAATCCTTAAAGAGCAAGGCGGCAAGAGAGGCACTTGGCGATGTCATGGATCAGGTCGTTGAAGTAAAAGGTGTCAAACTGCTTGCGGCAGAGGCAGACGGCGTAGACATGAACGGACTGCGTGATCTCGGAGATCAGCTGAAAGAAAAGATTGGTGAAGGTGTGATCGTACTTGCCTCCGCAAAAGATGGCAAGGTAAATCTCGTCGCAATGGCAACAGACACCGTGATGAAACAGGGCGCACATGCCGGAAATCTGATCAAGGGCATTGCGGCACTTGTCGGCGGTGGCGGCGGCGGACGTCCGAACATGGCACAGGCAGGTGGAAAGGATCCGGCCGGTATCAAAGATGCGCTTGCAGAAGCAAGAAAGGTACTGGAACAGCAGATAAAATAAATTTGCGTGTTTTGTATATTTTTTCAGAAAAATAGTTGACGAATGGGATTTTTCTGTTATAATATCTAATAGTGCAATTAAATATTACCCAAACAGTTGAATATGCACAATACGCAACTGGAGGGAGGTTAGGTGTGAGACTATGTCAAATGTTATCGTAAAAGAGAACGAGACGTTAGATAGCGCTTTACGCAGATTCAAAAGAAACTGCGCTAAGGCTGGTATCCAGCAGGAAATCCGTAAGAGAGAACATTACGAGAAACCAAGCGTTCGTCGTAAGAAAAAATCGGAAGCTGCAAGAAAGCGTAAATATAACTAATTGTGTGAAAGAAGCTGTCACTTATGTGGCAGCTTTCTTTGGGTCACAGATAAGGAAGAAGAGAGGACAACAATCGTATGAAAAAAATCGGAATTATCGGGGCAATGGAACTTGAAGTGGAGACTTTAAAGGCAAAGATGGAAGTAAAACAGACCACAAAAAAAGCCGGCATGGAATTTTTTGAGGGAACATTAAATGGTGTGGACGCGGTGATCGTGCGAAGCGGAATCGGAAAGGTAAATGCTGGTATCTGTACACAGATCCTCGTCGATCTGTTTGCGGTCACACATATTATCAACACCGGCGTGGCAGGTTCCCTGGATGCGAAGATTGATATCGGAGATATTGTGGTATCGACAGATGTGTGCCAGCATGACATGGATGTAACCGTTATGGGCTATCAGCTTGGAGAGGTGCCGCAGCTTGGAACTTTAAGTTTCCCGGCAGATGAGAAGATGGCTGCGCTTGCAAAGAGCGTGTGCGAAAAGGTAAATACGGAGATCAAAGTATTTTCCGGCAGAATCGTAAGCGGCGATCAGTTTATCTGCGACAAGGCGGTAAAAGATAAGATCGTGTCCAATTTCCACGCAAGCTGTACCGAGATGGAAGGCGCGGCGATCGGACAGGCGGCGTATCTGAACCAGGTTCCGTTTGTGATCCTGCGTGCGATTTCCGACAAGGCAGATAACTCTGCCGAGATGGATTACCCGGCATTTGAGCGGGAAGCTGCAAAGCACTGCGCAAAGCTCGTGGAAGAATTTATCGTGGAGCTGTAAAAGTAAAAACCAAAGTCATATATTGGAAATGGAAACATATATATAAGTCATGGGACGGTTTGTCCCATGGCTTTTTTTCATAGAATAGCGGAAGAATGGGGGCAGAGCGCATGCTTGAGATGATACAGAAAATATTTCCGGAACCGGTGCGCCGGATATTTCCGGCGTTAGAGCAGATGGGAACGCTGGAAGAAATACGCGTCAGAGCAGGACAGCCGTTTTTATTTCAGGCAGGAGAGACGGAATACTTTTTGGATGAGAAACATGGAAAGCTGACCAGAGAACACGGTCTGGCGTGTGTCGCAAAAAAAGAGGATCTGGCGCAGATGATGGTGCTGTTAAGCCGCTATTCCCTCTATGCATTTGAGGAAGAGATACGGAGGGGATATATTACGCTGGAAGGAGGGCATCGTGTCGGGCTGGCAGGGCAGACCGTGCTTGAAGATGGAAAAGTACGGACGCTTCGTTACATAAATTTCATGAATATCCGTATTGCGCGTGAGCGGAAAGGATGCGCAGCGGGGCTGGTTCCGTATCTGTATCATGGGGATCAGATTTACAATACCCTGATCTTTTCGCCGCCCGGAATGGGAAAGACCACCTATCTCAGGGATGCGGTACGTCTTTTGTCCGACGGGTGCGCCGGGAAAAAGGGACTGAGGGTCTGTGTACTGGATGAACGCTCGGAGATCGCGGCATGTCATCTTGGAATACCGCAGAACGATGTCGGGATGCGTACCGATGTCATGGATAGCTGTACCAAGGCAGAAGGCATGCAGATGGTACTCCGTTCGATGGCACCCCAGGTGATCGCGGTGGATGAGCTTGGGTGTGAGGAAGATTTTGAGGCGGTGGAAAAGGTACTCTACAGTGGAAGCTGTATTCTAGGAACCGTGCATGCGGAAAATATGGACGAACTGGAGAAAAAAAGTGTCCTGAGGCGGTGGAAAAAGGATATGGTATTTGAACGTCTGGTACGGCTTGGAAAAAAAGAGGACAGGGAGCGGTATTTTGAGATCTTTGATGGAAGCGGGAACCGCCTATGTTAAAGGTGATCGGATGCACGCTCATTCTTGCCGGAATGACCGGATATGGCGTGAGCAGTGTGTGCTACATGAAACGACATCTGGAAGAGCTGGTGGAGTACAAAGAGATATTGTATGCGCTGCTTGGGGAGATACAGCATTACAGAAAGCCGCTGGCGGAAGCGTTTGATACCATTGCAAAAAAGCGTTCGGAAGGATACCGGCAGGTATTGGAGATGATCGCCACACGGATGAAGAAGTTCGAGGAGGCAAAGGGCAGTGAGATCTGGGAGGACAGCTTTTTGTCCTGCAGCAGGAAATTTTTGTTTTCCAGAGAAGAGGAAGAGATCATACAAAAAAGCGGGCATTTTTTGGATGCGCCGGATATGGAATCGCAGAAACGGGAACTGGAGCTGTATGAGGCGCAGATCGACTACAGGATCGCAGAGATACAAAAAACGATCGGCGGAAAAAGAAAAGTTTGTATGTATGGCAGCGTGCTGGGCGGGCTGTTTCTGATCATTTTGCTGATCTAGGGATATCCGGAGGATGGATTGAAACAGGGAGAGTGTATATGAGTGTAAATTTGATTTTTAAAATCGCGGCGGTCGGAATATTGGTCACTGTCCTGAGCCAGGTGTTAAAACACAGCGGGCGGGAGGAACATGCCTTTCTCATCAGTCTGGCAGGTCTTATGATCGTCTTATTCTGGATCATTCCATATATTTATGATCTTTTTGAAACCATGAAATCATTATTTGTTTTGTAGGTGGGGAAATGGATATTTTAAAGATAGGAGTACTGGGAATTGTGGGGGTATTGCTTGCGATCCCGTTAAAAGTGCAAAAGGCGGAGTACAGTCTGTTTGTCAGCATGGCAGTATGCATCTGTATTTTTGTTTACATCATATCCAAAATAGAGATCCTGTGCCAGTACGCGAAGTCACTTGAGGCGATGCTCCCGGTGGATGGGACATACCTCGCGCTGATCTTAAAGATGGTGGGGATCACCTATGTGTCGGAATTCTCCGTTCACCTGTGTAAGGATGCCGGATACGGCGCGGTTGCGGCGCAGATTGAGATGTTTGCCAAGTTGTCGATCCTGGTCATCAGTATGCCGGTGCTTATGTCATTTCTGGATGTGATTGGAGAATTTTTATGAAAAAATGGGGCATGGCGGTTCTTGTTGTTTTATTCCTTTCGGTGGCGGGAGGTAAGACATCCGTGGTCTATGGAAACAGTTTTTCTGAGACGGACGGACAGGATGTTGAGGAAGAGCAGATCACAGAGTCCATGCTTCAGAGGATCGGCGCTTCAAAAGTGCAGGATTTTTTAGATAAACAGGAGAACCTTTCCGATGTCAGTTTTTCCTCGCTGGTGATTGGAATTTTAAAGGGGGAGGAAGGAATTTCCTCGGAAAAAGTGGGCACATGGTTAAAAGAGACGCTGTTTTATGAACTGGCGGAAACGAAAGGGCTGTTTGTCCAGGTACTTGTGATCAGTATCGCGTTTGGGATTTTAAAAAATTTTACCGATGTTTTTGACAACAGCTATATTTCAGAGCTTTGTTTTGTGTTAGTGTACAGTGTACTTGCGGTTTTGCTGATGCGGTCGTTTCTTGTTATGAGCGATCTGACCAAAGAGACGATCGGTACCACGGTGGAATTTATGCGGACCCTGATCCCGGTGTATGGCATGTCAATGGTGTTTTCCAATGGTACGGCAACGGCGGCGGCTTTTTATGAGCTGACATTTATCATTCTCTATCTGGTGCAGTGGCTGCTTTTGTCTGTGCTGCTGCCACTGGTTCAGATCATGATCGTTTTTTGCTTTATGAATGAACTACTTGACGGGGAAAAGTTTGAAAAAATGACAGAACTGATCGAAGAGGGGGTGCGTGTCACCTTAAAGTTCATCATGTCGGTGGTGGTTGGGCTCAATGTGATACAGGGGCTGATCCAGCCGGCAGTGGACAAGTTTAAAAACAGCATGGTATCCAAAACAGCATCCGCGATCCCCGGCATCGGCGGTTCCGTCCGGGCGGTAAGCGAGATCATCGTCAGTGCGGGAACCCTGGTGAAAAACAGTGTCGGTGTGGCGGCAATGCTTCTTTTGTTCGGGATCTGTCTGTTCCCGCTTTTAAAAGTGGGAGTGATGGCGTTTTTTTATAAGCTGTCGGCAGCGGTTGTGGAACCGGTTGCGGATAAGCGGATCGCGGAAACCATGAACGGGGTGTGCCGGGGGAGCGTGCTGCTTGCAAAGATCCTGCTCACTTCGGTGCTGTTGTTTTTACTTACGATTGCCATGGTGACGGCATCGACAAGCTTTATATATTAGGGAGGGACTATGGGAAAACTGCTGGAGTGGATGCGGGGCATCGTATTGCTGTTTTTCTTGCTGACAGCGCTTCTTTACTTTATCCCGCGGGATGTATACAAAAAATATATCCGCTTTTTCATGGAGATGGTGCTGGTACTGGCAATCCTGCTTCCGGTCATGAAACTGTTTTACGGGGAAGACCCGTTTGGGAAAATGGTGCATTATGATGAATTCTGGCAGGAACTCTCAAACCTGAAAACAGACATGGAGCATATGGAGTATTTACAGAATGAATATTATGTAGAACAGTATGAGCAGGAGATCGGGGCAGATATCAAAAGCATGGCAGACGAGTATGGGTATGAGACGAAAGAGGTGCGGGTGAGCCTGGATGCGGATTACGCGATCGGACAGATCACACTTCGCGTAAAGCCAAAGGAAGATGCAAAAGCGCTTGCGGATTTTAAAGAGGCACTGTTTTTATTTTATCGTACCGATGAGTCCCATGTGGAGATTCTGACGCAGTAGAGGGAGATAATATGAAAAAATTCGTTGACTGGAAACATGGAGAAAATGCGGATAAAAACAAATGGCTGATCGCGGTTTTAGCGGGCGCGCTGCTTCTCGTCGTCGCACTGCCGTCCGGTGAAAAAAATGAAAAGAACAGCGGAAAGGGGGAAGAATCTGTGACGACAGCGGCAACTGACAGCGGAGGAACAAAGGCAGATTATTACCGGCGGCAGTTGGAAACAGAGCTTGCACAGATGCTGGAAGAAATGGAAGGGGTGGGAAAAGTAAAAGTCATGATCACGTTAAAAGACAGCGGGGAACGCGTGGTGGAAAAAGACCGTTCAGACAGCAGCACCGTGAGCGAAGAGACAGAGCAGGAAGCATTAAAAAGAAGAGAAACCCAGTTACAGTCGGAAGAGACGACTGTTTACGCGGACCGGGAGACCAATGAGCCGTTTGTGAGCAAGGAAAACAGACCGGCGGTAGAAGGCGTTTTGATACTTGCGGAAGGCGGAGACAGTACGGCGGTAAAACAGAATATTTCTGATGCCGTTTTGGCATTATTCCATGTGGATGCACATAAGATAAAGGTAGTTAAGATGAGTGTGCAGGAGGCAGCAGAGTGAAAAATATTTTTAAGAAAAATCAGATCATCATCACAGCACTGGCGCTTATGATCGCAGCAGCGGGATACGTCAGTTATACCAACGGAAATTTAAAAGATGACAAAGAGGTGGCGCAGACCAGCGCGGAGGTACTGGAAGAAGATTATGAGATTTCGGATGAAGATCTCGAACTGGCGGCAGGGGATATTTTTACCGATACAGAAGACGGAACAGCGGAAACCTCTGCAGATGCGGGAATGACGGAAAACAGCGGGGAGAGTACGATCGAAAATCCGGGAGAAGCGGTGCTTACAAGCTCAAATGTCAGTGCGGGAACCGTGGATTTTGCGGTGGAGATGAAGTTAAACCGTGAGCAGATGCGTGCCCAGAATAAGGAAACTTTGCTTGATGTCATCAACAATGCCAATATCACGGAGACACAAAAGCAGGCAGCAGTGGATCAGATGATCGCAATGACGGATGTGGCAGAGCGGGAAGCCGCTGCGGAGATGTTACTTGAGGCAAAGGGATTTACCGATGTGGTCGTAAGCATTACCGATGACAGCGCGGATGTGGTATTAAACATGGGAGAAGTCACCGATGCGAAACGTGCGCAGGTGGAAGATATCGTAAAGCGTAAGACGAATGTTGCGGCAGAAAAGATCATCATCACCCCGATCCAGGAAACTGCGGACGGAACCGGTAACGGAAATGTGACCGGAACGGAGACGGCGACAGAACAGGCAGGAGATCAGCAGATGACAGATACGGAGACCGGGGCAGCGGGAGGAACGGAAAGCACAGGCAGCACAGAAACCGCAGAATAAGACGTTGCATAAATGGAAAAATAAATTTATAATGAAAACAACCAGAGAAAGCAGGAGGAACAGACAGATGAAAAGAGTTTTTTTATTCGTTTTGGACAGTGTTGGAATCGGTGAAATGCCGGATGCGGCGGATTACGGAGATGAGGGAAGCAATACACTTCTTGCCGCATCGAAAAGTCCGTATTTTTCCATGCCAAATATGAGAAAACTTGGATATTTTAATATAGACGGCGTAGAGATCGGAGAAAAAGAGGCACATCCGGCGGCATCGTTTGCGCGGATGATGGAGCTTTCCAAAGGAAAAGATACAACGACCGGTCACTGGGAGATCGCGGGCATCATTTCAAAGTCGCCGATGCCAACGTATCCGGATGGATTTCCGGAGGAGATCATTGCGGAGTTTGAAAAAGAAACCGGACGGAAAGTGATCTGTAACAAACCGTATTCCGGAACAGATGTGATCCGGGATTATGGGGAAGAACATATGAAAACAGGGGCACTGATCGTATATACGTCGGCGGATTCTGTTTTTCAGGTGGCGGCGCATGAGGAAGTGGTTCCGGTGGAAACCCTGTACCATTACTGTGAGATCGCAAGAAAGATTTTACATGGAAAACACGGAGTCGGCAGAGTCATTGCGAGACCGTTTGTCGGAACACCGGGAAACTTCACAAGAACTTCAAGAAGACATGATTTTTCACTGGTTCCGCCGCAGACTACGATGCTCGATCAGTTAAAGGACGCGGGATATGATGTGCTTGCGGTCGGAAAGATCAATGATATCTTTGCGGGAAAGGGGATCACGGATTTCATCCGCACGGACGGAAACGCGGACGGCATTGAGAAGACCATAAAATGGATGGATCGTGATTTTAACGGACTTTGTTTTATCAATCTGGTGGACTATGATATGCTTTACGGACACCGGAATGATGTGGACGGCTATGCGAAAGCGCTGACTTATTTTGACGAGCAGCTGCCACGCATCTTGGAAAAAATGCAGGATGAGGATATCCTTATGATCACAGCGGATCATGGCTGTGATCCGTCTACGCCGTCCACAGACCATTCGAGAGAATATGTGCCGCTCATCCTGTACGGAAAGCAGATTAAGGCGGGAATCAATTACGGAACCAGAAAAGGATTCGGTGATATCGGGGCGACCGTGCTTTCCTATTTTGGCATTCCATCAAAGATCGAGGGAACTTCCATTCTTGACAATACGGATACGGTATTATAAACTTAAGAAGTTTATGGAAAGAATGGGAGGATAATCCTTTGGCTGATTTGAGAAAAGAAATAGAAAAAAGAAGAACTTTTGCAATTATATCACACCCGGATGCCGGTAAAACGACACTGACAGAGAAGTTTCTGCTCTACGGAGGAGCGATCAATCTTGCGGGTTCCGTAAAAGGAAAGGCAACTGCAAGACATGCGGTGTCTGACTGGATGGAGATCGAAAAGCAAAGAGGTATTTCCGTTACCTCATCGGTACTGCAGTTTAACTACGGCGGATACTGCATCAATATCCTGGATACACCGGGACATCAGGATTTCTCGGAGGACACTTATCGTACGCTGATGGCGGCGGATTCCGCAGTCATGGTCATCGATGCATCCAAAGGTGTGGAGGCGCAGACAAGAAAGCTGTTCAAAGTCTGTGTCATGCGGCATATTCCGATCTTTACGTTCATCAACAAAATGGACCGTGATGCCAACGATACGTTTGATCTTTTAGACGAGATCGAAAAGGAGCTTGGGATCGCTACATGTCCGGTGAACTGGCCGATCGGTTCCGGTAAAAATTTTAAAGGTGTATACGACCGGAATACCAAAAAGGTTATGACTTTCTCAGATACCTTAAAGGGTACCAAAGAGGGACTTGAGAAAGAGATCGCGATCGATGATCCGGCGTTAGAGGCGGAGATCGGAACCGAGTATAAAGAACAGCTTCTGGAGGAAGTGGAACTCTTGGATGGGGCTTCCGCCGAATTTGATATGGACAAGGTATCAAAGGGAGAACTTTCTCCGGTGTTTTTTGGCTCCGCACTTACAAATTTTGGTGTGGAAACTTTTTTAAAGCACTTTTTGCAGATGACGTATTCTCCACTGCCGCGTAAGGCGGATATCGGGGAGATCGATCCGTTCTCGGAGGATTTTTCGGCATTTGTATTTAAAATTCAGGCGAACATGAATAAGAATCACAGAGACAGGGTAGCCTTTATGCGTATCTGTTCCGGAAAATTTACGGCAGGCATGGAAGTAAAACATATCCAGGGTGGAAAGACGATCAAGCTTTCCCAGCCGCAGCAGCTGATGGCAGATGAGCGAAAGATCATTGAAGAGGCATATGCCGGTGATATCATTGGTGTGTTTGATCCGGGTATTTTTTCAATCGGAGATACACTGACCACCGCAAAGGAAAAATTTGCGTTTGAGGGGATTCCAACGTTTGCGCCGGAGCATTTTGCAAGGGTGCGTCTGGTAGATTCCATGAAGCGTAAGCAGTTCGTAAAAGGTGTGACCCAGATCGCGCAGGAAGGTGCAATCCAGATCTTTCAGGAATATAAGGGCGGTATGGAAGAGATCATCGTCGGCGTGGTAGGTGTACTGCAGTTTGACGTTTTGAAATTCCGTCTGGAGAGTGAGTACAATGTTGAGATCCGTCTGGAAAATCTGCCGTATGAGCATATCCGGTGGATCAAAAACAGCGATATCGATATGGATCGCCTGACCGGAACATCCGATATGAAAAAGATCATGGATATGAAAGGCAATCCGCTGTTACTGTTTGTAAACGCATGGAGTGTCGGCATGACACTGGACAGAAACGAAGGACTTGAACTGTCTGAATTCGGAACAGCGCAGTAGAAGATCAAAGGAGGAAAAAATATGGCAGTTGTAACGATCACAAACGACAATTTTGAAAAAGAAGTACTGGCGTGTGACATCCCGGTTTTGCTTGACTTCTGGGCAGAATGGTGCGGACCGTGCAAGATGATGTCACCGGTTGTGGATGAACTGGCGGACGAACTCGAAGGCAGAGTAAAAGTCGGCAAGGTAAATGTGGATGAAGAAGCGGCACTGGCATTAAAATACCAGATTATGAGCATCCCGACGTTAGTTGTAATGAAAAACGGTGTTTTTCAGAATAAAGCGATCGGTGTACAGACCAAAGAAGAGGTTCTGGAACTTTTGAAATAAGGCTTGACGAAAACAGAGCATGGAATTTATAATGAGAACAGTTGAAAATCTTCAACTGTTCTTTTTTTCTTATAGATGAATTCCCAATCCGGATAAAAACGAACATATTTTCGAAAAAAGTAGTTGACTTTTAAACGAAGACAGTATATGATAATAACAGCGTAGCGAACATAGGTTCGCGTGAGAAGGAGAATAAAAATGGCAAAGGAAGATAAATTAAAGGCATTGGATGCCGCAATTTCACAGATCGAGAAGCAGTATGGCAAGGGCTCTATCATGAAGCTTGGAGATCCGAGTACCAGTATGAATGTGGAGACTGTCCCGACCGGAGCGCTCAGTCTGGATATCGCGCTTGGTCTCGGAGGACTTCCAAAGGGAAGGATCATTGAGGTTTACGGACCGGAGTCCAGTGGTAAGACGACCGTGGCACTGCATGTAGTGGCGGAGGTACAGAAACGTGGCGGTATTGCCGGATTTATTGACGCAGAGCATGCGCTCGATCCGGTTTATGCAAGAAATATAGGCGTGGATATCGATAACCTTTACATATCACAGCCGGATAACGGTGAGCAGGCACTTGAGATCACAGAGACCATGGTGCGTTCCGGAGCGGTGGACATTGTGATCGTTGACTCTGTGGCGGCATTGGTTCCGAAGGCGGAGATTGACGGTGACATGGGAGATTCACATGTCGGACTTCAGGCACGTCTGATGTCCCAGGCACTCCGTAAGCTGACAGCAGCAATCAGCCGTTCGAACTGTATCGTTATCTTTATCAACCAGCTGCGTGAAAAAGTGGGCGTGATGTTTGGAAATCCGGAGACAACAACCGGTGGACGTGCGTTGAAATTCTACTCATCCGTGCGTCTGGATGTGCGCCGTATCGAGGCGTTGAAACAGGCGGGAGAGGTAGTCGGAAACCGGACCAGGATCAAGGTTGTAAAGAATAAGGTGGCACCGCCATTTAGGGAAGCGGAATTTGATATCATGTTCGGGCAGGGAATCTCAAGAGAGGGAGATGCGTTAGACCTTGCGTCAGACCTTGGAATTGTAAATAAGTCCGGAGCTTGGTATGCGTATAACGGTGAGAAGATCGGACAGGGACGTGAAAACGCAAAGCAGTTTTTGAAAGACAGACCGGAGGTCTTCGCGGAAATTGAGGCACAGGTGCGGGCGCATTACGGACTTGGAGCGGACGGCATGGATGACGGTACTGCTGACGCAGAGCAGCCGAAGTCTGCGGATAAGAAGGAGAAAGAAACCAAAGCAGAGAAGGAAGCATAGTGCATGCTGGTACAGGAGCTGAAAGATCTTCCGGCAAAAAAAGTACGGGTTGTGTTTGAAGATGCAGAGGATCTCGTGCTGTATCGCGGTGAGATAAGAAAATACCGGATAGAAGAGGGCGAGGATCTGCCGGAAGAAGAGTACCATGAGATCTTCTATCAGGTGATCGGAAAACGTGTGAAGAAACGCGCGATGCATCTGTTGGAAAAGATGGACCGGACAGAAAGCAATCTGAGGGAAAAACTGCGGATGAACGGATATCCACAGGAGCTTGTCGATGAAGCGGTAGACTATGTAAAACGTTATCACTACATTGACGATCGCAGGTACGCGGAGAATTATGTGCGTTTCCATCAGGGACAAAAAAGCGCGGTGCGTCTGAAAATGGATCTGATGAGAAAAGGCGTTTCCAAAGATCTGATCGAGCAGGCACTTTCGCAGGAATATCAGTCCGATGAAAGAAAAATGATTGAACAGATCTTACAGAAAAAAGGATATTTTTCCGGTGAGAAGCTGCCTGCGGAACAACGGAGAATGTATGGGTATCTGCTTCGGCGGGGATATAAGAGCAGTGACATTTTACATGTAATGAAATGCGACGACTACTTGACATAACTTGTGATTAAGTATAAAATTTATATGTTGTTATTTATGACAGATCGAAAGAAATTTTGTTATATGGACAATGAAAACTTAATAAAGGAGGTGCGCCTGTGCCACAAGTAATTATTGCTGTAATAGTCACGTTAGTTGTTGCTATTCCTATTACTTACTTTGTTGCCACTTCTTATTTCAAGAAGGCTTCCGAGGCTAAGATCGGAAACGCGGAAGACAAAGCGAGAGAAATAATAGATGAAGCAGTAAAAACCGCAGAGACGAAAAAGAGGGAATCTTTACTTGAAGTCAAGGAAGAATCAATCCGTGCGAAGAACGATCTTGATAAGGAAATCAAAGAGAGAAGATCCGAGATCCAGCGTAATGAACGCCGCGTAGAACAGAAAGAATCTAACCTGGACAGAAAGTTAGAAGCGATCGAGAAGCGCGAAGCGGGTTTTGCAGCGAAAGAAGAAGAAATTAACAGACAAAAAGCAGAAGTTGCGAAGCTCCATGAGGAGCGGGTGCGGGAACTTGAAAGAATCTCCGGTCTTACCTCCGAACAGGCAAAAGAATACCTTTTAAAAACTGTTGAAGAAGATGTGAAACTTGATACCGCGAAAATGATCAAGGAAATGGAAAGTCAGGCAAAAGAAGAGGCTGGCAAGAAAGCGAAGGAGTATGTAGTCACAGCAATTCAGAAATGTGCGGCAGATCATGTAGCTGAGACGACGATTTCGGTAGTACAGCTTCCAAATGACGAGATGAAGGGAAGAATCATTGGTAGAGAAGGACGAAATATCCGTACACTGGAGACACTTACGGGTGTGGATCTGATCATTGATGATACACCGGAAGCAGTTATCTTGTCCGGATTTGATCCAATCCGCAGAGAAGTGGCGCGTATCGCACTGGAAAAACTGATCGTAGATGGCAGAATCCATCCGGCAAGAATCGAAGAAATGGTCGAGAAGGCTCAGAAAGAAGTCGAGACTATGATTCGTGAAGAAGGTGAAGCGGCGACCCTGGAGGTTGGCGTTCACGGAATTCATCCGGAACTGGTTCGTCTGCTTGGAAGAATGAAATTCAGAACAAGTTATGGTCAGAATGCATTAAAGCATTCGATTGAAGTGGCGCAGCTTTCCGGACTGCTGGCAGCCGAGGTAGGTGTAGATGTAAGAACTGCGAAGCGTGCAGGTCTTTTACACGATATTGGTAAGTCAGTGGATCACGAAATGGAAGGCTCACATATTCAGATTGGTGTGGATTTATGTAGAAAATACAAAGAATCCCCAATTATCATCAATGCTGTAGAAGCGCATCATGGCGATGTGGAACCGGAGTCTCTGATCGCATGTCTTGTACAGGCGGCTGATACGATCAGCGCAGCCCGTCCGGGAGCAAGAAGAGAGACACTGGAAACATATTCCAACCGATTAAAACAGTTAGAAGACATTACAAATGGCTTCAAAGGGGTAGAAAAATCTTTTGCAATTCAGGCAGGTAGAGAGATTCGTGTTATGGTAGTTCCTGAGCAGATCAATGATGCCGATATGGTATTGCTGGCACGCGATATTTCAAAGCAGATCGAGGCTGAACTGGAGTATCCGGGACAGATCAAGGTCAGCGTTATCCGCGAGTCACGTGTTGTTGATTATGCAAAATAATTTTGAAACAGAAAATAAAAAACCACTATATTGTAAAATATGGTGGTTTTTTTGTAATAAGCGATAAGGAGGATAAAATGAAACATCATATCAAACGATTAAAGAGAGAACTGGTGTATCAGGGCTCAATACTGGACATTTATGCAGACTATATGCAGCTGCCGGATGGAAAAACGGCGAAGTGGGATTTTGTGTCTCACAGAAAGGGAGCGGCGGCAGTGGTAGCGGTTGCGGAGAATGGAAATCTGTTACTGGTTCGTCAGTACCGTTCAGCGCTGGATCGTGAGACGCTGGAGATCCCGGCCGGATCAAGAGATTCCGTGACAGAAGATACGATGGTCTGCGCAACACGGGAACTGGAAGAAGAAACCGGATGGAAAAGTGAACATGTCGAAAAGCTGTTACAGTTAAAAACGACCGTTGCGTTTTGCAATGAATTTATTGATGTATACCTTGCAACAGATCTGACACCGGGTGTCCAGAAGCTGGATGAGGGAGAAGAGATCGAGATCGTGTCCATGCCACTTGATGAAGCGGTACAAAAGATTTACTGCGGCGAAATACAGGATGCCAAGACGGTGGCTGGAATTTTGGCATATCAGAGCAAACTGCTTACCGGCAGGATTCATAAATAGGACAAAGAAGGCATACGTTAAAGAGAGAAAACAAAGAAAGTATGTGGCCGTTATAAAGATGACGATGGCAAGGAAGGCGGAATGTGTATATCTGATCTCGTTTCTAGCGGGTATCGTTCTTGCAAATACACTCGGCGTTGAAGAATTAAGACACTACGGGATCTTAAATGAATACTTTGTGAAACAGCTGTTGTACGCATCGATCAATTATGATGATCTGCTTTTTTATGTAGCCGAAAACCGGGGGGCTGTTTTTTTTCTGCTTTTTCTGCTCGGGATCACAAGAATCGGTATTCCAACCCATTTTGTATATCTGGCGTGGAATGGATTTTCATTCGGAGTTGCGATGGTGTCTGTGATCGTCAATTTCGGGATTCGCGGGATACCGGTGTTGTGTGCGCTGCTGTTTCCACATTACCTGTTTTACATTCCGCTTTATCTGATCCTATTCGGACTTAGCTGTTATCTTGGAAAAAGAGAGATGAAAAGACAGAGCGCGTCCGGTGGACTTCCTGAAAAAGTTTTATTTCTGGGCGGTATAGTGATGACTTTGGGACTCTTTTTTATCGGCATAATGACGGAAAGTTATGTAAATCCGCGCATCATGAAGAAACTGGTAAAAATTCTCTGAAAAAATAAAAAAAAATTTACCAGATGTGGTGCGAAAAAAATCCGGGTTTGCGATATGTAGTAGTTTTATGTAAATCAAAAAATTCTGTTTAAAATTGCTATTTGCATTTTTATACTGATATATTATAATAGGATGGTACCTCTTTTTCGGGTACATTTTTTACATTACAGGCGGAAGGGTTAAGACGTATATGACACAGGAAATTGAAAATTTTATTATGTATATGCGTGAGGAGAGACATACCTCCGAAAATACAGAACTCTCGTATGAGAGAGATTTGAAAAAACTGTGTCAGTTCCTGGCAGAGCAGGATATGGAAGATGTCGAACAGATCAGTGAGACGATGTTAAATTCTTATATTTTATATTTGGAAAAGATCGGGCGCAAGGCGTCCACGATCTCAAGAAGCATCGCATCCATGAAAGCATTCTTTCATTATCTGGCAAGAGAGGAACGAATCGAACATGATCCGTCAGAGAACTTAAAGGCGCCTAAAATAGAAAAAAAACTGCCTGAGATCCTTACGGTCGAGGAGACAGAACGCCTGTTGGAACAGCCGTCGGGAACGTCGCCCAAGGAATTGCGCGACCGCGCGATGTTAGAGCTTTTGTACGCAACCGGGATCCGGGTTTCAGAACTGATCCATTTAAAAATATCAGAGATCAATCTGAATCTTGAATTTGTAACATGCAAAGACGCGCATAAAGAGCGTGTGGTACCGTTTGGTGATAAGGCAAGGGAAGCGGTTTTGGCATATCTGGAAAATGGAAGACCGTTTCTGGTGGATGATGACGCCTGTGAGCTTTTGTTTACAAACTGCTCCGGTAAGGCGATGAGCCGTCAGGGCTTCTGGAAGCTGATCAAACATTATGGAGCAATGGCAGGAATCGAAGCGGACATTACACCGCATACGCTGCGTCATTCTTTTGCGGCGCATCTGGTTTCAAATGGAGCGGATTTACATTCGGTGCAGGAAATGCTCGGGCATTCGGATATTGCGACAACGCAGGTATACAATGCGCTCAATCAGGGCAGAGTGCGTGAGGTTTATAAAAAAGCGCATCCCAGAGGATAAAGTGATAAAGAAATAAAAAGAGAAATAATAAAAAAGAATACCGGAAAGCCGTTTGACTTTCCGGTGTTTTTTTTGAATCATAGGAAATTTCTCAAACAGTCAGAAATAGTGTATAATAGACTAGAAATAAAAAATGACATGGCAAAAGAGCGAATGGTGGATTCGCCATGACGTTGTTTATGAAGTTTGGTCCTATGTCAAGATTTAGTACAAGTTAAAATGAGAAACTTTTCCCATTTTAACCCGCCAGAAGCTCAGCCTCAGTGTGTGTTCTTTCATACAATCGTTCGAATTCATTTGGTGACATATAGTTACAATGGCTATGAATTCGTTTCGTATTGTAGAAAGCTTCCAGATATTCGAAAATCAAGCGGTATGCCTGCTTGTAATCGTGAATTTTAAAGCGGTTGAGCCATTCACGTTTGATAATCGAATGGAAGGATTCAATGCAGGCATTATCCCACGGAAATGCTTTCTTTGAGTAACTACGCTGCATATTTTCTGTTACTTTTTTATATTCCGTCGCAACGTACTGACTGCCACGATCAGAGTGAATGATCAATGGCTGGTCGATATTTCGGCGAGCTTTGGCTTTGTTTATCGTATCAATCACGCAGGATACTTCCAGTGTTTTTGAAAGTGTCCATGCTATGATTTTTCTGGAAAATAAATCCATAATACTGGTCAGATAGACAAATCCGTCTATTGTCCAGATGTAGGTGATATCCGAACACCAGACAGCATTCGGGCGGTCAGGATTAAACTGTTCATCAAGGATATTTTGTAATTCTGTGCTGAAATCAGAATCTTTTGTGGTGATGGTCCATGGTTTGCTCCACTGAGCACGGATTCCCATTTGGCGCATATATGTACCAACGGTTCTTTCCGAAATGACTTCACCGGTTTTTCGCAGTTCTACAGTGATTTTCGGAGCGCCGTAGTTCTGCTTGGAATCATCATAAATATCCTGTATTTTTGCTTTTACAGCTTCACGACGTTTTTCTGTATCAGAAGGTACGCGGTGGAGCCATGCACGATATCCTGAACGTGAGACACCTAAAAATTTCAACATTCCGGAGACGGAAAACCGGCGTCCAGCCTTTCGGGCAGCTTCCGTCTTCTCAGACACTTCGAGATAAATGGCTTCCGTCATTTTCCCAGAATGTTGATTGCTTTTTTTAATACATCAAGTGCATCTTGGGCATCACGTAATTCACGTCTGAGACGGGCGATTTCCTTCTGTTCATCGGATGCGTAATTACCAGAACCCCGAACAGGAATATCACCGGATTCACGGAAGTCTTTCAGCCACTTTGTTAGTGTGCTGTATCCGATGCCAAGATTTTCTGCACATCCACGTACACCGAGATCTTTATGATCTTGATAATACCGGATTGCATCAAGTTTAAATTGTTTGTCATGTTGCATTGCCATATGAGATCCTCCTTCAGCATGTCTCTATTGTACCATGTTAATATGTATTTGGAATTTCTCATTTTGGCTTGTACTATTTATATTCTAGCATCAGTTTTTTGTTTTGGTTTAGGACAGCTGCACTATCTGACTATGGAGAAAGAATGATTATGAGCATGGATTTATCCATATCCCATAACCTTTCGATATTGTTCAAATAGTGCAGTTTTTTTGTGGTAAACTTCTAAAACCAACATAGAAGTGCCACATTTGGAACAGCAGAGAGGGTCGTATCCGAAAGAGAGAAGAATGGAGTGCCGCCAGTCCTGGATAGAATGCAGGAAACGTTGTTTTTCAGCAGAAATACATTTACGGAGATTCTTTTCCTGTTTATGATGTTTTGCATATATCCCATAGTAGCGGAGCATTTTGAAATGTTTTTCGGGGATGTGTACAATCAGTTTTTGGATGAAGTTCAAAGCAGGGATGGTTTCAGTAACTGTTTTGTTGTCTTCGTGTCGGGTGTAATGAAAGGTTACATTTTCGCCGTCATAATTATCAATACGGGATGTGGCAATAACAGGTCTGCCGAGGTATCGGCTGATGTATTTAGTGTCTGCTGATCAAGCCGCAAACACTTGATTTTACTGACTTTTGCCCCACTTTCTGGTATAATGATAGCAAGGATTTTGACGAAAACAAATCGTTTTTCTTGCAGTTTTTTACAGATTTTGAGCATACGAGGGACTAAAACAATGTACAAACCGATCGACAAGCTACAG